>DASUZN010000149.1:0-4947 GCA_036376855.1 Gaiella sp.
GCTGCGGCGGCGGGCTCGCGGGCGCCGTCGCGGTGTCGAACGTCATCGAGGGGGTCGCGACGGCGGCCGGCCTCGGGGCAGAGCTCGTCATTCTCGACGGCAGCGGCGCAGCGCTGCCGCCAGTCGCCGCCGACCGCCGCGTGCTCGTCGCGTCCGCCGCGCAACCCGTCGCTGTGACCGCCGGCTATCTGAACGCGTACCGCGCCCGAATCGCCGATCTCGTCGTCGTCACGATGGCGGAGGACGACGCGCCCCACGCCGAGCTGCGCGACGCGCTCCGCATGCACGTGCGGCCCTGGACACCGCTCGTCTGCACGGTGCTGCGCCCCCGGCCGCTCGAGCCGATCGCCGACACGAGCGTCGCGTTCTTCTGCACGGCGCCGCCCGAGCGTCACCCGCGGCTCGCGGAGCACCTCGAGGTCGCGCACGGCGCCCGCGTCACGTCCGTGTCCGGGAGCCTCTCCGACCGGGTGCGCCTGCACGAGGACATCGCGGCCGCCGACGCGGACATCTTCCTCGTGGAGCTCAAGGCTGCCGCCGTCGACGTCGTCGTCGAGGAGGCGAGCCGCCGCGGCGTGCGCGTGGTCGTCGCCGCGAACGACATCGTCCCGCTCCCCGGCGAGCCGATGCTCGACGAGGCGCTCGAGCGTCTTGCGGCCGAGGCGGTCGCGCTCGTCCCCGAGACGGTTCGGGCGCGGTGAGCGAGCGCCGCTATCTGGCGCCGCTTCCCCTCGGAGGCGACGACGACCCGCCGTGGTCGAAAGGGCTCATGTCGCGCGCGCTTGCCGCGACCGGCCTCACCGTCACTCGGGCGTACGAGCTCGCGCGCCGCGCGGATGCCGACATGGCGGAGCGGGGCACGGATCGGCTCGACCTCGATCGGCTCGCCGAGCTCGCGTCGGACGTGCTGGGCGAGGCCGAAGGCGGCCGGACGATGCGCAGGCTGCGACGGCTCCACGCGCTGCGCCAGCTCGACGTCCCGATCATCGTCCTCGTCGGCGGCGCGACGGGCACCGGCAAGTCGACGATCGCCACCGAAGCGGCGCACCGGCTCGGCATCACGCGCGTGACGTCCACGGACTTCATCCGGCAGACGATGCGGGCGTTCTTCTCGCCCGCGTTCATGCCGTCGGTGCACTTCTCGAGCTTCGACGCCGGGCTGGCGCTCACCAAGGCGGAGGAAGAGGAGGCAGGAGACGCGCGCCTGCTGGGCTTCCTCGACCAGACCCGCAACGTGCTCGTCGGCGTCGACGCCGCGATCGACCGCTCGCTCGCCGAGGGCTGGTCCATGGTGCTCGAGGGCGTGCACCTCGTCCCGGGCATGGTCGACGTCGACCGCGGCCGCGCGATCGTGGTGCAGTGCCTCGTCGCGATCGAGGACGAGGATCTTCACCGCAGCCACTTCTGGGTGCGCGACTACGCGACCGAGGGGCTGCGGCCGCTCGAGCGCTACATCGACGCGATGCCCGAGATCCGCCTCATCCAGAACGCCCTGATCGAGCGGGCCCGGCGCTTCGACGTGCCGGTGATCATGAACTCGACTCTCGACCAGGCGATGGGCGAGGTGCTCGATCTGGTGCTCTCCACCGCCGAACGGCTCGCACGCGTCACCGTCTAGAGTCGGCATCGGTGGCCGACTGTCTCTGCACCCGCTATGCGAAGGCGACCGAGTGGGCGGCACTCGCCGGCGCGCGCTGGCTCGGCCGCGCCGACGAGGAGGCGGCCGAGGACGCAGCGGCGAGCGCGATGAAGGCCGCGCTCGAGGATCTGCCGATCGAAGGGCAGATCGTCTTCGGGGCCAGGTCGGGCGAGGCGCTCGAGCCCGGCGGAACGGTCGGCGCCGGCGGCGAGCGCGTCGACCTGGCGCTCGACCCGATCGAGGGTCGAGGGGTCGTCGCCCGCGGCGGCGTCGGCGCGATGGCAATGCTCGCCGTCGCGCCCGAGGGAGCGCTGCGCAGGCTTCCCGACATGTACATGCGCTCGATCGCGGTCGGGCCGCGAGCGCGTGGGGTGATCGACCTTCACCGCCCGGTTGCCGAGAACGTGCAGCACGTCGCAGAGAGCTTCGGACGCCAACCGCTCGACATCACGGCGCTCGTCCTCGATCGGCCGCGCCATCACGACCTGATCGAGGAGCTGCGCAGCTCGGGCACCCGCATCAAGCTGATCGGCGACGGAACGGTCACCGCGTCGATCTCCGCCGCGATCCGCGGCACCAACGATCACCTCGCGATCGGGATCGGGGGCACGCGCCAGGCCGTTCTCACCGCGGCCGCGCTCCGCTGTCTCGGCGGCGGGATGCAGGCACAGCTCTGGCCGACGACACGCTCCCAGATCGACGCCGCCCGTGACATCGGCGTCGAGGACGTCGGCCACGTCTTCACCGAGGAGGACCTCGCCCCGGGGGACGTGATCGTCGTGGCCACCGGCATGACGAACGGCGACCTGCTCCGCGGCGTCCGCTTCCTCGCCGACTCCGCGCGCACGCACTCGCTCGTGATGTGCATGCGCTGCAACTGGGTGCGCTTCGACGACGGTCTCCACTTCTTCGCGCGCGAGCGGAAAGAGGAAGTGCGGCTGCTCGGGTAGGCGGGGCTCGATGCCCCGCCTACCCGAGGGCAGAGACCCATCGAGGGGTCTCTACCCGAAGCCGAGAATGAACTTTGCGTCGTCCGACATGCGGTCGGGCGTCCAGGGCGGGTCGAACGTGAGCTCGACCTCGACCTGCTCGACCCCGGGGAGCGCGGCCACGGCATCGTGGATCGACTCCTGGATCATCGGCCCGGCCGGGCAGCCCATCGAGGTGAGCGAGTGGACGATCTTCACGTGCTCACCAGCGATCTCGGCGTCGTAGTAGAGCCCGAGCTCGACGATGTCCATACCGAGCTCCGGGTCCTCGACACCGTGCAGTGCCTCGACGACGTCGTCCTTCGTGATCATGGGCGTACCGTAGCTAAGGGGTCTGGCACCGCAGGTGCCTGACCCCAGTGACGGTTGGCGAAGTCGGCGCGCTCACACGCCCCTCGACGCCGCCTGGGACAGGCGCCTGCGGTGCCAGTCCTCGCTCGGGACGAGCGGCGGGTCATGCCTCGAGCGGGATCACGATCCTGCTCCAGGCATGACCAGCACGATCTTCCCTAGCTGCTCGCCGGCTTCGAGGCGCTCGTGCGCCGCGGCGATCTCCGCGAGCGGGAAGACGCGGTCGACGTGCACCCCTGCGCGGCCGCTGCGCACCAGCTCGTACGCGCCGAGGAAGTCGTCGCGCGTCCCCATCGTCGAGCCCATCACCGTGAGCTGTTTCCACCAGAACCGGTGGAGCTGCGCGGGTGGGTTCGGCCCGCTCGTCGCGCCGCACACGACGACTCGACCGAACGGGCGCACCGCGGCGAGCGACCGCGCCCAGGTCGCCTCCCCGACGGTCTCGACCACGACGTCGACGCCCTTGCCCGTCGTCTCGCGCACGGCCGCCACGACGTCCGCCTTCTCGTGGTTGACGCCGACGTCGGCTCCCCATTCGACCGCTCGCGCCAGCTTGTCGTCGTCGCTCGACGTGACGATCGTCCGCACGCCGAGCGCGCGGCAGGTCTCGAATGCCGCCGTGGCGACGCCGCCGCCGATCCCCCAGATCAGCGCCCACTCGTCCTCCTGCACGGCGGCGCGCGTGACGAGCATGCGATACGCGGTCTCGTAGACGAGGGGGAAGGCCGCCGCGACCTCGAACGACAGCCCGTCGTCGAGCGGGAAGACCTGCGCGTCCGCGATGGCGATCAACTCGGCGTGCGTGCCGTCGCGATGCTCGCCGACCACCGTGATCGTGTCGCCATGCTCGAGCCCGGGGTTGAGCACGACCCGTTGCCCGACGTAGAGGCCGTCGACGCCGTCGCCGAGCGCCTCGACGATCCCCGCGCCGTCCGCGCCGAGGATTCGGGGCTTGGGCACGGACGGGAGCCCCTTGCGGACCCAGATGTCGAGGTGGTTGAGCGACGCCGCGCGGAGGCGGACGAGCACCTCTCCCGGGCCGGCAACCGGATCGGGGACTTCCTCGACCCGGATGACCTCCGGGCCACCGTCCTCGTGGATCCGGGCGGCGAGCATGGCACGATCCTCGCATGACCGCCGAAGAGCTGCGGCAACTGGGCGAGGAGCTGGGGCTCGACGTGGTCGGGGCGGCGCCGGCCGCGCCGTACGACGAGACCGAGCGACACATCCGCGAGCGGCGGGAGCGAGGCCTGTTCGGCTCGATGCGCTTCACGATGGCGCAGCCCGAGGTGTCCTGCCACCCGGAGGCGCTGCTCGTGGGTGCCCGCACCGTCGTCTCCGCGGCGCTCTGCTACTACGTTCCCGGCCCGGACGCCGCTCCCGGCCAGGGCCGCCTGCCGCGATATGCCTGGCGTGATCACTACGCGCTCCTGCGCGAGCGCCTCGACCTGCTGGGCCGCCGGCTGGGCGGCGCGTACCGGGTGCTCGTGGACGCCAACCAGCATGTCGACCGGGCCGGCGCGGAGCGCTCGGGCGTCGGGTTCATCGGCAAGAACACGATGCTGATCACGCGCACGCACGGGTCGTGGGTTGTCCTCGGAACGCTCGTCAGCGACGTCGAGATCGACCCGACGCCGCCGCTCGACGCCGGTTGCGGGAGCTGCACGCTCTGCATCGATGCGTGCCCGACAGATGCGCTGCGCGCCGACGAGCCGGGCGTGCTCGACGCGACGCGCTGCCTCTCCTACTGGACACAGACGGCCGGAGAGATGCCCGACGACGTGATGGACGCCCTCGATGACCGTGTCTACGGCTGCGACATCTGTCAGGACGTGTGCCCGTGGAACCGCGGCGTCGAGAGGCGGCGCGCCGAGCTCCGGCCGGCCGCCGATGCGGTGCCGGTGGTCTCGCTCGCCGGCTGGCTCGAGGGAGACGGCGAGGAGCTGATTGCCGGCCTCGACCGACTCT
>DASUZN010000150.1:0-10237 GCA_036376855.1 Gaiella sp.
CATCGTCCAGCAGGCGGGCGACCGCAACAATGTCCTCGTCGACCTCGGCAAGGTCGAGGCGCTCCTCCCGCGCTCCGAGCAGGTCGACGGCGAGCGCTACGAGCAAGGCTCGAGGATCAAGGCCGTGATCATCGAGGTGCGCTCGGGGACGAAGGGCCCTCAGGTGATCCTCTCGCGTCGCGCGCCGCAGCTGATCGAGGCGCTCTTCGAGCTCGAGGTGCCGGAGATCGCCGACGGGCTCGTCGAGATCCGCGGCGTCGCCCGCGAGCCGGGCTACCGCTCGAAGATCGCGGTGGAGTCGCACGTCCAGGGCGTCGACCCGGTCGGCGCCTGCGTCGGGCCGCGCGGCTCGCGCGTCCGCATGGTCGTGTCGGAGCTCCGCGGCGAGAAGATCGACATCATCCCGTGGAACACCGAGCCCGCGAGGTTCGTCGCGAAGGCGCTCTCGCCGGCGCGCGTGCGCGAGGTCTACATCGACGACGAGAGCCGCGACGCGACCGTCGTCGTCCCCGACGACCAGCTCGCGCTCGCGATCGGCAAGGAAGGGCTGAACGCCCGCCTCGCCGCCCGCCTGACCGGCTGGAAGGTCGACATCAAGTCCGACAGCGAGTTCGCGCAGGCGGAGGCCGATGCCGCCTTCGCGGGCGAGGACGACGGCGGCGGCGACTTCTCGGGCCGCTGCGCAGCGCTCCTCTCGAACGGCAAGCGCTGCCCGAACGCCGCGCTGCCCGGATCGAAGTACTGCGGCGTCCCCGCCCACCAGGCGATCGCGAGCGATCCGACCGCCGGTGCATCGGTCGCAGTCGCCGCGGCGGTGGCGGACGACGTCGCGCTCGCGGAGGAGGCAGTCGCCGAGGTCGAGGACGCGCTCGCAGCCGGCGAGCTGACGGTCGAGGAAGCGGACGCCGTGGAGGACGCGATCGCGGACACCGCGGAGGTAGCGATCGCCGCGGACATCGAGGCGGCCGGTGTGGCGTCGGCAGAGGAGACGAACGACGCGGCGTGAGCGTCGCGTTCCCGCCAGGACGTGCGTCGGCTGCGGCCGTCGTGCGCCGCAACCCGAGCTTCGGCGCTTCGCGGCGGTGGACGGCGTGCTGACGGAGGGACGTAGCCTGCCGGGGCGCGGGGCGTACACATGCGACCGGCTCGAGTGCTTCGAGCAGGCGGTCGAGCGCCGCGCGTTCAGACGGACGCTCCGTGCCGACGTGACCGTCGGCCCTCGGCTCGCGCGCATCTACACTGGGCGGTCTGATGGCTGACGGCCCGAACAGACCGAATCGTCCGATCCGTCCGCGTGGCGGCGGCCAGGGAGGCCGGCGCCGGCGCGTCGTGATCGAGGGCGGCGCGGCACGGGGCCGCGACGCGCGCGCCGCGCGCGACCGCTCCCAGCAGGCGCCGCCGCGCGCGCAGGCACCCGTTCAGCCGACCGGGCCGGTCACGGTCGAGTCCGGCGTCACCGTCAAGGATCTCTCCGCGGCGCTCGGCGTGCAGATGGCGCAGATCATCAAGATCCTGATGGGGCTCGGCCAGATGCGGACGGCGACGCAGTCGCTCTCCGACGAGGAGGTCGAGCTGATCGCGGCCGAGGTCGAGCGCGAGGTGACGATCAAGCACGCCGCCGACGACGAGGAAGAGCAGATCGTCGAGGACGCGGAAGCAGATCTCTCGGCGCGTCCGCCCGTCGTGACGATCATGGGCCACGTCGACCACGGCAAGACGACGCTGCTCGACGCGATCCGCTCGACGGCTGTCGTGGAGACCGAGGCCGGCGGCATCACGCAGCACATCGGCGCGTACCAGACCGAGGTCGACGGGCGCAAGCTCACGTTCCTCGACACGCCGGGACACGAGGCGTTCACCGCTATGCGCGCCCGCGGCGCCAAGATCACCGACATCGCCGTGCTCGTCGTCGCGGCCGACGACGGCGTCATGCCGCAGACGCGGGAGTCGATCAGCCACGCGCGCGCCGCCGAGGTGCCGATCGTCGTCGCCATCAACAAGATCGACGTGACCGACGCGAACATCGACCGGGTCAAGACCGAGCTTGCGTCCGAGGGGCTGCAGCCCGAGGACTGGGGCGGCACGACGCAGTTCGCCCAGGTGTCCGCGAAGCAGCAGACCGGGCTCGATGACCTCCTCGAGAGCATCCTCCTCGTCGCCGACGCCGAGCTCGACCTGCGTGCGAATGCGAAGGCCGATGCCTCCGGGCCGATCATCGAGTCCCGTCTCGACGTCGGCCGCGGCGCGGTGGCGACGATGCTCGTCCAGCGCGGCACGCTGCACGTCGGCGACGCGATCGTCGCCGGTGACGCGGCCGGCAAGGTGCGCGCGCTCTACGACTACCGCGGCGACAAGGTTCGCGAGGCCCATCCCGGTGAGCCCGTGGAGATCCTCGGCTTCGACCGCCCTCCGCCGGCCGGAGAGCTCGCGCGCGTCGTCGAGCACGAGCGCCAGGCCAAGGACATCGCCGAGAAGCGCGCCGAGCGGCTCCGCCGCGAGCAGCTGGCGCAGCGCTCGAAGACCGCAGGGGTTTCGCTCGAGACGCTGTTCGAGCTGATGCAGGAGGGCGCCGTCCAGGATCTCAACGTCGTCCTGAAGGGCGACGTCCAGGGCTCGGTCGAGGCACTGATGAGCGAGCTCGGCAAGATCCAGCACCCGGAGGTGCGGGTCAACGTGATCCACACGGGTGTCGGCGGGATCACCGAGAACGACATCTACCTCGCATCGGCGTCGAACGCGCTCGTCGTCGGCTTCAACGTCCGGCCGAGCGCCGAGGCACGGCAGCTCGCCGAGCGGGAGGGCGTCGACATCCGCACCTACCGCGTCATCTACCAGCTCACGCAGGACATCGAGCAGGCTCTCGTCGGCATGCTCTCGCCGGTCACGACCGAAGAGGTCCTCGGCGAGGCGGAGGTGCGCGCGCTGTTCAAGGTTTCGCGCCTCGGGACGATCGCAGGATGCATGGTCACGAACGGCGTCGTCCGTCGATCCGCGAGCGTCCGCATCGTCCGCGACGGCACGGTCATCCACGAGACGACGATCGCCCAGCTCAAGCGGTTCAAGGAGGACGCGCGCGAGGTCGCAGAGGGCTTCGAGTGCGGCATCCTGCTCGACGGCTTCAACGACGTCAAGGAAGGCGACGTCCTCGAGGCCTTCGAGACGCGCGAGGTCGAGCGCACCGATCTCGCCACCACTGCTGCCGGCGAGTAGCCGGCGAGCCTACACGCCGCAGCCGCGGACGAGGCGGGCGATCGCGGCCGCGCGGACGCGATAGCCGGTCGCCGTCGGATGGACGCCGTCCGAGCGGAACCACGACGGGTGCGCCCGTGCCGTCGCGGCCCAGTCGAAGATGCGGAGATTTCCGTGGCCGGCGGCGATCTCCTCCAGCGCCCGGTTGTAGCCCGAGTACGACACGCCCTGGTACGGAGGGCGGACGATCGTCGACCAGACGACGCAGCGTGACGGGCCGGCGATCGCGAGCGTCCGGCGGACGATGCGCGCGAAGCCGGAGACACGGCCGGGGTCGTCGTTCGTGCCCGCGCTGACGACGATCACGTGGGGGAGCGAGCGGCCGTAGGCGCGGAGGGCATCCGGCACCTCGTCGGCATGCCTCGAGATCGACGCGCTCGTCCGGAGGTTCCAGCCCCGGAGGTAACTGCCGAGGAAGAGGTCGGTGCCGACTGAGAGCGAGTCGCCGTAGCTCAGGACGTTGCGGTTGCCGGCGGCGGGGCCGGGAGAGGCCGCAACGAGCGCGCAGGCAAGCACGCCGAGGACCAGGGCGAGACGGGCGGAACGGGGCACGCGATCGTCTACGGTAGCCAGGACGCCGCTCCTTCCCCGGGCCGCCAACCAGATTCCGAACATGTCCACCGGCTACGTCGGCATCCTCTCCTTCGAGCTCCACTTTCCCGAGAGCCACTCGCTCAAGGAGAAGCGGATGCACCTTCGCTCGGTCAAGCAGCAGCTCGCGAACCGCACCGGCTGCTCGATCGCCGAGGTCGACCACCACGACACCTGGCAGCGAGCGGCGCTGACGCTCGCGTGCGTGACCCGGCAGGCGAGCGACGCGGAGCGGCTCCTCGACGAGGCCGAGCGGTGGCTCCACGGCCAGGCGTTCGAGCTCTGCGCGCGGCATCGGGAGCTCGTCGCACCGGAGGCGTAGACGATCGTGTCGCGTTGTACGGTGGGGCCATGAGCCGTCCCGAGCGCATGCGGCGGGTCGACGAGGCGATGAAGAAGGTCATCTCCGAGGCGATCCCGACGCTCAAGGACCCGCGGATCGGGTTCGTCACCGTGACGTCGGTCGAGACGTCGCGTGACCTCGACCACGCGAAGGTCTGGCTCAGCGTCTTCGGGTCCGAGAAGCAGCGCACGCGCACCCTGGAGGCGCTCGAGGGCGCCGCCGGTGTGCTCCAGGCGAGGATCAACCGCGAGCTCAAGCTGCGCAGGACCCCGCATCTCGAGTTCGTCTACGATCGCGCGATCGAGCAGGGCGTTCGCATGACGCACCTGATCGACGAGCTCGCGCCGCCCGACAGAGACGACGATGCAGCCGACTGACACGAGCGCCGTCGTCGAGGCTCTGCGCGCAGGCGATCGCTTCGTCGTCACGTCGCACGAGAACCCGGACGGGGACGCGCTCGGCTCGCTGCTCGCGACGCATCTGGCGCTCGAGGCGCTCGGGAAGGACTCCGTGATGGTGCTTGGCGGGGAGGCGCCGCTGCCGGGCGAGTACGCGTTCCTCGAGCTCGAGGCGCGTGGGCTCCTCCGGGAGGCACCGCAGGACGCCGGTGAGCGCGTGCTGGTCGCCGTCGACTGCGCGCAGGAGAGCCGGATCGTCGAGTCGACCCTCCTCGCGAAGGCTCCGCTCACGGTCAACGTCGACCACCACCACGACAACACGCGCTTCGGCGACGTCGATCTCGTCGTCGAGGACGCGTCGTCGACCGGTGAGGTGCTGGCCGACGTCTTCGCGGGGCTCGGGGTTGCCCTGACGCCTGCGATCGCCGAGGCTCTCTACACGGCGATCGTCACCGACACGGGTCGCTTCCAGTACTCGAACACGACGCCGAAGTCGCTCCGTCTCGCCGCCGAGCTCGTCGAGGCGGGCGCGAACGTCAGCCGGGTCTTCGTGGAGGTGTACGAGTCGACGCCGTTCCCGAAGCTGAAGCTGCTCGCGCGCGCGCTCGAGCGGGCGAGCGAGCTCGCCGAGGGTCGGGTCGTCGTCTCGGAGCTACGTCGTGAGGACTTCGTCGCGGCCGGGGCGGAGGAGCCGTACTCGGAGGGGATCATCGACCACCTTCGCGCGGTCGACGGCGCCGAGCTCGTCGCGCTCGTCCGCGAGCTCCCCACGGGCGCCTCGTCGGCCCGGAAGGGATCGCTTCGCTCACACCCGGACGGCGTCGATGTGTCCGCGATCGCCCGCGGGTTCGGGGGCGGGGGGCACAAGCGGGCGGCGGGCTTCTCGACCGACCTCCCCATGGACGAGATCACGCACCGGATCGTCGACGCCTTTCTGGCGGCGAACGGCAACCACGCGGGCTGATGCCGATCCCGAAGGCGCTCGAGCCGACGGGGATCGTCCTCGTCGACAAGCCGGCAGGGCCTTCGTCGTTCGCGATCGTCGCGCGCGTGCGGAGTCGGACGGGCGCGAAGACCGGCCATGCCGGAACGCTCGACCCCTTCGCAACGGGGCTCCTCGTGCTGCTGTCGGGTCGCGCGACGAGCCTTCAAGACCGCTTCATGAAGCTCGACAAGCGCTACGTCACCGACGTCGACCTGCGCGCGCGCACGACGACCGGCGACCCCGAGGGGGACGTCCTCGACGAGCACGATCTCCCCTCGCGCGACGAGCTCGAGTCCGCTCTCGCCGGTCTCCGCGGCGAGGTCGAGCTGCCGATTCCTGCCGCGTCGGCGGTGAAGATCGACGGCCAGCGCGCCTACCGGCTGCACCGGCAGGGGGTTGTGGTCGAGATGCCGGTGCGGGTGATGCGGATCCACGACCTCGAGCTGGTCTCGTACGAGGACGGCATCGCGCGGCTCGATCTCCACGTCGGCTCGGGGACGTACGTGCGCTCGATCGCCGACGCGCTCGGGGGGCACTGCGTCGAACTCCGGCGGACGGAGATCGGGCCGTTCAGGGTGGAGGAGGCGGACGAGGAGCGCGTGGTGGCGCTCGAGGAGGCGCTTCCGAGGCTGGCGGCGACGTGAGGATCGCGCACGCTCCGTCCCAGCTCGAGCGGCGGCCGCGCGCCGTCGCGATCGGCACCTTCGACGGCGTCCATCGCGGACACCGCTCGGTGCTGCGAGCGGCGATCGACTCCGGCCTCGAGCCGACGGTGATCACGCTCGACCCTCATCCGCGCATCGTGCTCGGCAATCGCGTCGACCTCATCTCGACGCTCGAGCGGCGCCTGGAGCTCCTCGCCGAGGCGGGTGTCGCGGACACGCTCGTGGCGGCGTTCACCCCCGAGTTCATGCGGCTCTCACCGGCGGAGTTCATCGCGACCTATCTGACGTCGATCGGAGCGGAGGCCGTGGCGGTGGGGGAGGACTTCCGCTTCGGCCACAGGCGCTCCGGCTCGCTCGAGACGCTCGTCGCGGCCGGGCTCGATCTCCTACCCGTGACCGAGGTCGAGCATGTCTCCTCGACTGCGATCCGCGACGCCGTCCGCGACGCCGACCTCGGGGCGGCTGCCGCGATGCTCGGGCGCCCGTTCGAGCTCGACGGCACCGTTGTCGCGGGCGACCAGCGCGGCGGGACGCTCGGCTACCCGACGGCGAACATCGCAATGGACCCGCAGCTCCTCTGCCCGCGCTACGGGATCTACGCGGGTGAGTCGCTCGGCCACCGCGCCGCCGTCTCGATCGGCACGAACCCGCACTACGGCGGCACAGAGCGCCGCATCGAGCCGTACCTGCTCGACTTCGACGGCGACCTCTACGGGAAGCGACTCGTCGTCGAGCTCTGGCAGCGCCTCCGCGACGAGGAGGTCTTCGAGAGCGAGGAGGCGCTCGTCGCCCAGATCGCCCGCGACGTCGACGCGACGCGGGCCGCCGTGCGCCCGATCTCAGGGCGACAGCCGTGACGAGGTGGCCGGGCCACGCCGGCGGCTCGAACCGGCGTGTGTACAGGCCTTTCGGGCTGTGGATGGATCGGCACACAGTCGGCACGTTCTTGGCTTGACAGAAATCGGTGTCTGACACCGCTCGCGGCCCAGCACACCGTTGGCCTAGACGGAAGCGCATCGATGCGCGGTTCTCGGTGTCCGTCACGCGGGTGGCAAGGCACACCGTGCAGAAGCGATCCTGATACGAGGTGAGCGCTGCATCAGCGTCGCTCATGCCGCCAGCTTGCAGGGCAAAAACGTCCTGCTCGACCGGCGGTAGAAGGGACCCCGCTCAGCCGGGGCGCCGGCCGAGGAACACGACCTGAGACATCTCGTCGTCATCGGGCGCGGCGCGGTCGACAGCGGGCTCGAGGCCGGTCTGCTCGAGTAGGTAGAGCCAGGTGTGCTCGGGAAACAGGCCCTCGAGGTGGTGGTCGTGCACGACGCGGGTCTCCTGGCCCGGCTCGCGCACGACGACCGCGTAGTCGACCTCGTACGTGGTGTCCGACGGATCCGGATCGACGGACCACTCGAGGTATCGCAGCGAGCGCCCGTCGGCGCCGTCGTGGCCGCCGTGCGCGGTGCCGGGCGAGAACGTCTCGCGCGTGAAGTCGGGGACGAAGAGCGCCACGCCGCCGGGTCGCGTATGCGCGAAGGCCGTGCCGACGCAGTCGCGGAGGTCGCTCTCGGTCGTCATGTAGGCGATCGCGTCGTGCACGAACACGGCGTCGAACGTCCGCCCGAGACGCAGCGTGCGCATGTCGCCGAGGATGTGCTCGCACTCCGGGTTGAGCTCCCTGCTCAGGGTGAGCATCTGGGGCGAGACGTCGGAAAGCGTGCAGGCGAAGGAGTCCTTCAGGTGCGACGCGTTGTTGCCGCCGCCCGAGCCGAGCTCGAGCAGCGTGCGCGCCTCGGGAACGGCCGCGAGGATCAGCCGGCGGTATCGCTCGGCTTCCGCCTCGTAGTCGGCGGGCGCCGTGAGCAGGTGGAACCAGGGAGCGAGGTCGCTGTAGAGACGCACCGATGGAATTATCCCGCCCGCTCGAAGACGACGAGCGCCGCGTCCTCCAGCACCGCCTCCGAACGCGGGTACCTGGCCGCGTACGCCGAGCGCGCGCCGTCACGGAGCGGGCCTTCGGCCAGCCTCCCGACTACCTCGCGCCGATGCCCGCGAAGCAACACGACGGCTCGACGGGGCTCGGCGAACGCTCTCCACCACCGCTTGCGTGACGGCTCGACGGCGAGCGCGACGAGATAGCCCTTCGCCTCCGCGTATCGGAGCGGGATCGCGAACGTCCGTCCGCTCGTTCGTCCCTCGTACTCGAGGACGAGCAACGAGCCGCTCAACAGCCCGTGCGACCGTGAGCGCAGGATGCCCTTGACGAGCGGATTGGCGAGGCGTAGCAGGCGAAGCGGGGGCCGAACCGGCACGTGTGACAGGTACCATGCCGGTCAGACCGCGGTCGCGGCCGCCCGTGCCCTTCCTTCACGGCGTGCGGAGATCGCGGAGACGAATCCACGAGAGGAGAAACATGGCTCTCACCAAGGAAGCCAAGCAGGAGTTGATCGACAAGCACGGGGCGAACGCGACGGACACCGGCTCGACCGAGGTCCAGGTCGCGATGCTCACCCGGAGGATCAACGAGCTCACCGAGCACCTCCGGACGCACCCGAAGGACCACTACTCGAGGCGCGGCCTCCTGAAGCTGGTCGGACGGCGCCGCCGCTTTCTCGACTACCTGCAGCGCAGGGACCTCGAGGGCTACCGGGCCCTCATCAAGGAGCTCGGTCTCCGCCGCTGAGCGCGGAGCAGAGCCAAGACGGAGACGGAAGGTGGGCGTTTGATCGAGCGTCGCGCGGCAGGCGCCGCGGCGTTGGCTCAAACCTCCACCTTCCGCCGAAGCGGAAGAGTGGAAGGAACACACACGGTATGAGCACCATCAGCACCGGGCAACAGGCCACGGTGTCCGTCGACGTGGGGGCGAACGAGCTCCGCTTCGAGACGGGCAAGCTCGCAAAGCAGGCGGACGGCGCGGTCGTCGTTCGCAGTGGGGACACGATGATCCTCGCGACGGCGGTCGGACGCCAGGAAGGTCGCGCGGACGCCGACTTCTTCCCGCTGACGATCGACGTGGAGGAGCGGATGTACGCCGCCGGGAAGATCCCGGGCGGCTTCTTCAAGCGCGAGGGGCGCGCGACCGAGCGCGCGACGCTCACCGCGCGCATGATCGACCGCCCGATCCGGCCGCTCTGGCCGAAGGGCTACAAGAACGAGGTGCAGGTGATCTGCACCGTCCTGTCGGCCGACATGGTCGTGCCGCACGACATCCTCGCGATCAACGGCGCCTCGGCGGCGCTCGCGATCTCGCCGCTGCCTTTCCTCGGTCCTGTCGGCGCGGTGCGCATCGGCCGGATCGAGGGCGAGTTCGTCGTCAACCCGACCTACGAGCAGATGGACGAGTCGGCGCTCGATCTGATCGTCGTCGGCACGCGCGACGCGCTGACGATGATCGAGGCCGGCGGCGACCAGGTGCCGGAGGAGACGATGCTCGAGGCGTTCGCGCTCGCGCACTCCGAGATCATCCGCATCTGCGACGCGATCGACGAGCTCGTCCGCGAGGTCGGCAAGGAGAAGTGGATCGACGTCGAGCTGAACGCCGACCTCGACGCCCGTCACGGCGAGACCGTCTCGCGGCGCATCGCCGAGGTCGGGCTCCGCGAGGCGGGGCCGGTCGTCGACGAGTTGCTCGCCGCGGACGCGCCCGGGATCACGATGGAGTCCGGCGAGGGCGACATGGTCCGCGAGATGCAGGTGCGGAACGGCCTGCAGATGCTGCTCGAGTCGAAGCGGCTCGCGTCGGTCGAGAGTGCCGTGCGGGCGCAGTTCGAGAGCGAGCTGCGCGCACTGACCGACGCCGAGCAGGACTCGAGGGAGCTCAAGTCGCGCAAGCGCGACATCCTGCTCGCCCGCATCCAAGACGAGCTGCAGCTTCCCTTCCCGGTCGTCGAGGGCGACGAGGCGGTCACCAAGAGCTACGTCAAGAAGGCGGCGGACGCGATCTACAAGGACCTCGTCCGCAAGAAGATCGCGGTCGACAAGCGTCGTCCCGACGGCCGCGGCACGGAGG
>DASUZN010000151.1:0-2313 GCA_036376855.1 Gaiella sp.
TCGAGCAGCTTGTGGAGGTGCTTCGTGATCGCGCCCTTCTTCGCGCCCGAGGCCTTCTCGAGCTCGGCGCGGAGCGGGTCGAGCGCGGTGCGGATCTCCTGCGCGGCGGTCCCGACCGACTCGATCTCGCGCGGGGCGAGACGGCGGTCGTCGCGGGTCGCCGTCTGGCGGACGAGCTCGCGGAGGCGCTTCGGGTCCTCCCCCGCGACGTTCTTCGCAAGGTCGGGGAAGATGGCGCCTGCGAGCGAGCGAGCCTCGTCGAGCGTCGGCATCGCCTGGTCCTCCGCCCAGTTGGACAGGCCGCGAGCCCAGAACTCGTCGTCCTCGTCGAACCCCTTGTCCTTGCCGGCCGAGAGGTAGTCGCGGCGGCGCTTGAGCCGGTCGTCGAGCGCCGACAGCTGCTCGTCGCGATCGACATAGATCTGCTCGGACTCGCTACGGACCTTGTCCTCGAGGTCGACGAGGTCGGCGGCGCGCTTCTCCCGGTCGACGCCGGTCACGATCGACGCGGCGAAGTAGAGGACCTTCTCGAGCTCGCGCGGCGCGATGTCGAGGAGGTAGCCGATCCGGCTCGGGACACCCTTGAAGAACCAGATGTGCGAGACCGGCGCGGCGAGGTCGATGTGCCCCATGCGCTCGCGGCGCACCTTCTGGCGCGTCACCTCGACGCCGCAGCGCTCGCAGATGATCCCCTTGTAGCGAACGCGCTTGTACTTGCCGCAGTAGCACTCCCAGTCCTTCGTCGGACCGAAGATGCGCTCGCAGAACAGGCCGTCGCGCTCGGGCTTCAGGGTGCGGTAGTTGATGGTCTCCGGCTTGGTGACCTCGCCCATCGACCAGTCACGGATCTGCTTCGGCGAAGCGAGACCGATCCGGATCGCGTCGAAGTCGTTGATGTCGATCTGCGCCAAGGGGATTTCTCCTTCGGACAGGTCCCTGGAAGGACGCGTCCCGTTTCGATGGTTCAGCTGTTCAGTCTTGTCGCTCTAGTGGAGCTCGCGAAGCGAGCTCCACTCAGTCCTCGACCTCGAGGTCGGCCGGCAACGCGAGCTCCTCCTCGCCCGACTCCTCCTCGAGCTTCTCGTCCGAGGCGAGGCCCGGGTCGGCGCCGTCCTCCGGCGCGCCCTCCTCGACCTCCTGCACCGTCGGCTCGCCGGCGGTGCCGCGAATCGACGCGGGCGAGAGGTCGATCCCGAGCTCCTCCGCGGCGCGGAGCAGCTCGTCGTCCTCCTCACGCACCTCGACCTCGCGCCCCTCGTCCGAGAGGACGTGCACGTCGAGGGAGAGGGACTGCATCTCCTTGAGCAGCACCTTGAACGACTCGGGGATCGACGGCTCGGCGATGTTCTCGCCCTTGACGATCGCCTCGTACGCCTTGACGCGGCCGATCGTGTCGTCGGACTTGATCGTGAGCATCTCCTGGAGCGTGTACGCGGCGCCGTACGCCTCGAGCGCCCACACCTCCATCTCGCCGAAGCGCTGGCCGCCGAACTGCGCCTTGCCGCCGAGCGGCTGCTGCGTGACGAGCGAGTACGGGCCGGTCGAGCGGGCGTGGATCTTGTCGTCGACCAGGTGGAGCAGCTTGAGGATGTACATGTACCCGACGGTCACCTTCTGCTCGAAGGGCTCGCCCGACTTGCCGTCGAAGAGCTGCACCTTGCCGGAGCAGCGACGGCCCTCGGCACGGCTCTCGTCGACGTTCATCACGATCGTCTCGCTCTGCTTCGCCCACTCGATCAGCGCCTCGTCGACGTCCGACTCGGTGGCGCCGTCGAACACCGGCGTCGCCACGGCGCGCGGGTTCGGCGCGTTGATCGGCGCACGCACGTTGACGGGGTCGCCGTCGGCGAACACGCCGTGTGCGGCCGCCCAGCCGAGGTGCGTCTCGAGGATCTGGCCGATGTTCATCCGGCTCGGCACGCCGAGCGGGTTCAGGACGACGTCCACGGCGCGGCCGTCCTCGAGGAACGGCATGTCCTCCTCGGGGACGATCTTCGAGATGACGCCCTTGTTTCCGTGGCGACCGGCGAGCTTGTCGCCCTCGGCGATCTTGCGCTTCTTCGCCACGAATACGCGGACGAGCTCGTTGACGCCCGGCGGCAGGTCGTCGCCTGCGTCGCGGGAGAACGTCTTGACGCCGATCACCTTGCCGCCCTCGCCGTGCGGGACCTTGAGCGACGTGTCGCGGACCTCGCGCGCCTTCTCCTTGAAGATCGCCCGGATCAGCTTCTCCTCGGCGGTCAGCTCGGTCTCGCCCTTCGGCGTCACCTTGCCGACCAGCAGGTCGCCCGAGCCGACCTCCGCGCCGATGCG
>DASUZN010000152.1:0-5953 GCA_036376855.1 Gaiella sp.
CCCGACGAGAATCGAAAGCGCTGCCAGGAGGAACGCGCCGAGAACCGCCGTCCGACGTTCGCGCGTCATGGTGGAGTCCTTTCCCCGACCACAGCCATCGTCGCGTGGACGCGTGTCCGTCGCATCGGGGACTTCCCGGAGCCGTGGTCGGGGTTTCGCGCCGACGTTGACGCGGCGTCCGCCGTCGCGCTACGCGTCAGGCGAGAGGCGCTCCCGCCGTTCGTCCTCCATGCGCTGGATCCGCATTCCCTCCCGCCCGGTTCGCGTGAACAAGAAGACGCCGAGTGCGAAGCAGAGCCACAGGACGCCTATCCCCACGAGCAGCACCGCAATTCCGATCATCGTCTCCAAGGCGCGCCTCCGTCGATCGAACGTGTGCCGAACGATATGCCGCCGTCGCCCGTCAGGTGCGGACGAGTACCGCGTTACCCGAGGGGTCGGCGGCGAGCACGCCGCCGTCGACACGCTCTGTCGCGCCGACCCGCGAGAGCCGCTCCGCGGCCTCGGCGACCTCTGCCTCGCCCGGCAGCACGACCTCGAATCGGACGAGCCCACGCACACCGGGCGGCGGCGAAGGCGCGCCGACGCCCGCCCAGGTGTTCAGGCCGACGTGGTGGTGGTAGCCGCCTGCCGAGGTGAAGAGCGCGCCGGGGTAGCCGCGCGCGGTGACGTCGAGGCCGAGCGCGTCGACCCAGAACGCCTCGGCGACCCCGAGGTCGGCGACCTGCAGATGGACGTGGCCGAGGATCGTCCCCGACGGCATCGAGACGGCCGCCGTCTCGCCACCGGGCTCTCCGAGCAGGTTCTCGAGGTCGAGCGGCAGCGTCGCCATCTCGACCGAGTCGCCGGCGAGCGGCCAGTCGTCACGGGGCCGGTCGCGGTAGAGCTCGATGCCGTTCCCCTCCGGGTCGGAGAGGTAGAGCGCCTCCGAGACGAGATGGTCGGACGCGCCCGAGAGCGGCCAGCCCGACCCGGCCACCCGTCGCAGCGTTCGTGCCAGGTCGGCGCGGGTCGGGACGAGCAGCGCGAGGTGGAAGAGCCCGGTCGACCGCGGTGGGCGCAGCGGTGCATCGGAGTCTGGGACGAGCTCGACGAGCGGGGCACCGTCGACGCCCAGCGAGACGACGTCGCCATCCGCATCATCGAGCGGCCTGAGGCCGATGGTGGTCTCGTAGAACTCGCGTAGCCGCCCGACGTCGCCCGCCCGCAGGCGGATCGCGCCGAGCCGCGCGTCAGCCGGCAGCCGGCCCATCGGCAGCATCCAGCTCGAGGGCGCAGGAGTTGATGCAGAACCGCTTTCCAGTCGGTTGCGGCCCGTCGTCGAAGACGTGGCCGAGATGCCCTCCGCACGACGCGCAGACGACCTCCTCGCGCACCATCCCGTGGCTCGTGTCCACCCGGACCTCGACGGCGTCGAGCTCGGCGGGCTCGACGAAGCTGGGCCAGCCCGAGCCGGAGTGGAACTTCGCATCCGAGCGGAACAGCTCGGCGCCGCACCCTGCGCAGCGATAGACGCCGGGCTCCTCGGTGTCGGTGTAGGCGCCGGTGAAGGCCCGCTCGGTCGCCTGCTGCCGCAGCACGGCGTACTGCTCGGGGCTCAGGCGCTCACGCCACTCCGCGTCGGTCAGCTCGACCCGCCGCGCCACCTACATCACCACCAGCGACACGGCGACGAACTGCGTCACCGCCGCGGCGACGACGAGCAGGTGGAAGATCTCGTGGAAGCCGAGCGTCCGCGGAAACGGGTTCGGCCACTTCGCGGCGTAGATGACGGCGCCGAGCGTGTAGAGCCCGCCGCCGACCATGACCAGCACGGCGCCGGGAATGCCGATGCCCGAGAACATCTGTGGCACCGCGAGGATGCCGACCCAGCCGACTGCGAGGTACGCGACCGCGGTCATCCAGCGCGGTGAGTCGATCCACACGAGCTCGAGCGCGAGACCGAGCGCGGCACCCGCCCACACCGTCACCAGAACGAGCCACTGCGTCGTCCCCGAGAAGCAGAGGATCGCAAACGGCGTGTACGTGCCCGCGATGAAGACGAAGATCATGGAGTGATCGAGGCGCCGCGCCCACAGCCGGCGCGCGGTGGTCTTCCACGGGAAGCGGTGGTAGAGCGCGCTCGCCCCGAACATCGCCGCGAGCGCGGCCGCGTAGACCCAGGACGAGATGTTCTCGCGCGGTCCGTCCGCGACCACCACGAGCACGACGCCTGCGGCGATCGCGGCGACGAACGCCCACTGGTGGAAGACGCCCCGCAGCCGTGGCCTGAGCTCGCTGTCGATCACCCTGACATTGTCGCATGCGCCGCTTCCGTAGGATCGACGGGATGTTCGACCACGCGGAACGGCGGCGGAGGCTCTCGGACGTCATGCGGGAGGAGGGTGTCGACATGCTGTTCCTCGGCCTCTCGTCCGACCTCGAGTACCTGTCCGGCGTCGAGCGCGGAATCCCGTTCTTCGGGCAGAGCTCGTACCCGCACGGCTGGGTCGCCGGCGCCTTCTTCCGACCGGATGCGGACCCGGTGTTCGTGCTGCCACGGATGGTCGTCGTGTTCGACCTCCCGGTGAGGCCCGACGGCGAGATCGTCGTGGTCGACGAGACGGACGACGGGCGGGCGGTCTTCGAGCGCGTCGCGAAGGGTCTCGGCCCTGCCGCGTCCGTTGCGGTCGGCGACCGGGTGTGGGCCGAGACGACGATCGAGCTCGGCCGCAGCTTCGGGCTCGAGCGGCTGCGGACCGGCGCGGCGCTCGTCAACCGCCTCCGTCGTGTCAAGACGGAGGCCGAGCTCGACGCGATGACCCGGGCGTGCCGAACGGTCGAGGCTGCGATGGCCGCGGTCACGCCGCTCGTCCAGCCGGGCGTGACGATGGCCGAGCTCCGCGAGGAGGTGGAAGCGGAGCTGCGGGTGGCTGGGTCGCTGACGCCATCCTTCGCCACCCACATCTTCACGGGGATGGATCCCGACAGCCTCGACACCGGCGCCGCCACGGCGCGCATGCCGCTGCCGGACGGCGCCGCAGTCCTCTTCGACTTCGGCGGCGTGGTCGACGGCTACTGCTCGGACTTCGGGCGCACCGTCGTCGCGGGCGAGCCTCCGGCGGGGTTCCTCGAGGCGCACGAGGCGATGCTGGAGGCCTTCGAGGCCGGGCGCGCCGCCTGCCGCCCCGGCACGCTCGCGCGCGAGGTGAACGTCGCCTGCCGCGCGCCGATCGAAGAGGCCGGGCTCGGCGAGCATTTCCGCCACCGCATGGGCCACGGCATCGGGCTCGACGTCCACGAGCGCCCGTTCCTCTCCCCGGAGGACGACACATCCCTCGAGGCCGGGATGACCTTCACCGACGAGCCCTCGATCATCGTGCCCGGCTCGTTCGGGATGCGGATCGAGAACGTCGTCGTCTGTGCCGACGGCGGCGCCCGCGTGCTGAACGACTATCCGAACGAGCTCGCCGTCAACGGCTGACGGGGCTCGAGTGGGCCGTGCTGGGCTCGAACCAGCGACCTTGGGATTAAAAGTCCCCTGCTCTACCAGCTGAGCTAACGGCCCTCGCCACGGAGTGTAGGACGGGCGTGGCTACCGGCTCAGTGAGCGGCGGCGGAGGCGAGCGCCGGCGTCACGCGTTCCTCGACGTACGCACAGCGGCGGTCGTCGCCCGGGATGGGCGAGCGGCCGACGCGGAGGACGAGATACTCGCCGACCTCGGCGATGTCGATCGTCTCGCCCGGCTCCGGCAGCGCCTCGAGGGCGAGGAGCCGGTATCCGTCGGTCGTCGGCGCGAACGCGACGCAGGCCGTGCGCGGGTCGAGCGCGGGTGGGGCCTCGTCGATGTATGCGACCTCGGCGGCGAGCGCCTCGTGGAGCTCGGTCAGCATCACCTCGGCCGGCTGCGGCTCCTCAACGTGCTCCACAGGTGCCTCGACCGGCTGCGGCTCCTCCTCGGGCTCCGCGTGTGCCTCGAGCAGCTGCAGCTCCTCCACGTGCTCCACCGCTGCCTCGACCGGCTGCAGCTCCTCCACGTGCTCCACGGCTGCCTCGACCGGCTGCAACTCCTCCACGTGCTCCACCGCTGCCTCGACCGGCTCGGGCGCTTCGCTCTCTGCGGCCGGCACCTTCTCGACGGGTGTCTCGAGCACCTCGACCATCGGCGGATCCGGCTCGATCTCCGTCAGCCCCCACTCGATCGGAGCGGCGAGCTCGATGACGTTGGTCGCGGGCGGCGCCTCCTCCGCGTCGTCGCGGGTGTGCAGCTGATGCACGGTCGCCTCCGGCTGCCAATTCCCGGGCTCATCCTCCGCGCCCGGGTCGCCCAGCACCGCCATCTGCTCGGCGAGCGCCCCGGCGAGCTCGAACTTGCTGATCACGCCCAGTGCGACGAGCGCCTCGCCGAGTCGCTCGCCGGTCTGGCGCTGGCGCGCGAGCGCATCGTCGAGCTCCTCCTGGGTCACGAACCCCCGTTCGACGAAGATCTCCCCCAGGCGGCGCCAGCTGGCGGTGTCCTCCGGCCCGGCAGATCCGCCGAGCTTGGCCCACTGCTCCGCGACGACGCTCGCGAGCTCCTTGCGGGAGACGCCGAAGCGCTCGACGAGGACCTGGCCGAGCTGTTGTCCGGTTTCGCGCTGGATCTCGAGCGCGACGCGGATCTGGCTTTCGGAAACGAGACCACGCTCGACGAAGAGCGCGCCGATGAGGCGTGACGGAAGGGTCTGCGGGGCGGGCATGACCCTTGTATCGGCAGTCCCTCGAACGAGCTATAGCCCCGCGTCGCCCGCCTGCACGATCCCGTGCTCGTAGGCGAACACGACCGCCTGGACGCGGTCGCGCACCCGGAGCTTCTGGAGGATCCGCGCGACGTGCGTCTTCACGGTCGTCTCACTGACGAACGCCTCGGCCGCGATCTCCGCATTCGACAGCCCCCGCGCGATGAGACGCAGGATCTCGAGCTCCCGCGCGGTGAGCTCGTCGAGCCCCGGCGCGGGCGGTCGGAGGGTAGCCGGCGGCCTCCGCACGAACTCGGAGATAACCCGCCGGGTCACGACGGGCGACAGCAGTGCATCCCCGCCGGCGACGACGTGAATCGCCTCCACGAGCTGCTCGGGAGGCGTGTCCTTCAGCAGGAAACCGCTCGCACCGGCGCGCAGGGCCTCGTACACGTACTCGTCGAGGTCGAAGGTCGTGAGGATCAGGATGCGCGGGCCGCGCTCCTTGCCCTCGAGCAACCGGCGGGTCGCCTCGAGCCCGTCGACGTTCGGCATGCGGACGTCCATCAGGATCACGTCGGGCTCCGTCTCCCGCGCGGCCAGCACGGCCGTGAGCCCGTCGGCCGCCTCGCCGACGACCTCGATCTCGGGCTCCGACTCGAGGATCATCCGGAACCCGGCCCGGACGAGAGACTGGTCGTCGACGATCAGGACCCTCGTGGTCACGCGCGACCTCCGAGCGGCAGGCGGGCGGTCACCACGAACCCGCCACCGGGCCGCGGGCCCGAGTCGATCGTGCCTCCGACGAGGGCCACTCGCTCGCGGAGCCCCACCAGGCCGTGGCCCGTGCCGTCCCCTGCCGCCTCGGAGCGCCCGTCGTTCGCGATCTCGAGCTCGATCTCGTCCTCGCGCCAGCGAACGGTGACCCATGCCCGGGCCGGGCCTGCGTACTTCAGCGCATTCGTGAGCGCTTCCTGGATCACACGATAGGCGGCAAGATCGACGCCCGGCGCGAGCTCCGTGGGCTCACCCTCGACGGCGAGGTCGACGGGGAGACCGGCCTCGCGGATGGTGCCGACGAGCACGTCGACGGAGCGCATCGAGGGCTGGGGCGAGAAGTCGGGCATCGTCCCCTGCCGGCGCAGGAGCCCGACCAGTCGCCGCATCTCGGTCAATGCCTCGCGGCCCGTCGACTCGATCGCCTCGAGCCCGTCGACGTTCGGCATGCGGACGTCCATCAGGATCACGTCGGGCT
>DASUZN010000153.1:0-2854 GCA_036376855.1 Gaiella sp.
ATCGCAGGCGCGTCCTTGTACTTGCCGCACTGGAGCTTCGGCGCTCCGAGCGCGAGCGGCCCCTTGAAAGCCTTTGCCCGTGCCAGGACCCGCACCGGCGTGATGCTGCTCACGTTCTTCGCCCCGGCCTCGTTGAGGAACCGGACGGTCGTCAGGAGCTCCGAGAACGCGACGATGTGCCATGGATCCGGCGCGTTCTTCTGCGCCTTGTACCGCTTGATCACGGCCTCGTAGGCGGGCATGCCCTTGTCCGTCGTGTCGCCGTAGAGCGAGGAGGCGATCGCGTACGTCCACTTCGACCAGTCGCCGAGCGCGTCGATCACGGTCGAGTTGAGGCAGAGCGGCGCCGTCATGATCTTGCGCGAGTCGGTGATGCCGAGCTGCGCGAGCGACTTCGCCTGGTTCGCGCAGTCGGCCGCCGAGCCGTACGGGGCGATGAAGTCTGCCGTCGTCGCCCCGACCGCCGTCAACGGCGCGGTCAGGTCGGACTGGCCCTGCGTGTAGCCGACCTGCTTCGTCTCGATGCCGGCCGCCTTGAGGCCGGCCGCGATCACCTGTCCGGACTCTGCGAGGCCCGGCGCGTTCGGGTAGATGACCGCAGCGGTCTTCGCCTTGAGCACGTTCTTCGCGTAGTTGCCGAACGGCAGAAGAATGTGCGGGCCGTCACCGAAGAGGACGACCGCGGTCTTCGACGCGCCGTCGACCGGGGTGATGGCGACGCCGGTGACGACCGGCTTGCGCCCACGGATCGTCGCGTGGAGCGACTGCGCTCCCGTCGCGACGGCGCCCGTCGCGATCACGGAGATCCGCTTGTCGTTGACGAGCTTCTGGCCGCAGGTCGTGCCTTCTTCCTCGTTCGACTTGATGAAGCACTGGACGAGCACGACCGGATGCCCTCCGACGCCGCCGAGCTGCTCGTTCACGTACCTGACGGCGAGCTGCGCACCGGCGGTGGCGAGGCCGCCGATCACGACCTGGCCGCCTTGCTGGTTGACCCAGCCGATGTAGACCTTCGACTTCTTCGGGTCGGCCTTTCCTCGCTTTCCCTTCACGTACGTGAGGTAGTTGGTGACCGCGGTGCTGGCCGTCGGCGCAGCACTCCGGTCCGACTTGGCGTTCGTCGCCGAGGCGGCGATCGCCAGCACCAGCGCGAGGAGTGCGACACCCGAGAGCGCGGTGCTGCGGGCAAAGCGGGTCATACCTCTCCTTCCACGTGACAACGTGAACGCGTCGTCAAACTTTGCGTATGATCGAGTCAACCAGATCCGCACCAATATTGTCAACAAAATCTCCGATGATTCCGTGAGCCACGCGACCGTCTCCTCGACCTCTGCCCCGGCCACGGCGACGGGGCCCCCGAGCGACCGCGCCCGCGCGCTCGTCGTGGGCGCGTTCGACCTGCACGTCCACATCGACCCCGACCTCCCGCCGCGACGGATCGACGACGTCACGCTCGCGCGTCGCTGCGTCGAGCTCGGCCTCGCCGGTTTCGGGCTCAAGTCGCACTACACGTCGACCGCCGAGCGCGCGCGGGTCGTCCAGGGCGTGGTGCCGGGCGTGCGGGTGCACGGCGCGATCACGCTCAACCGGGCCGTCGGCGGCATGAACGCGCTCGCGGTCGAGATCGCCGCGCGCGAGGGCGCCCGGATCGTCTGGATGCCGACGTTCGACTCGCCGGCGGAGACCGCGGGCCGCTCGGAGCCGAAGCCGGGCGACAACGTGCCTCAGTGGGCGAAGCTCCAGCACGAGCTCCGCGGACTGGGTCTGGGCGTCGAGCCGGTCCACGTCACCGACGACGCCGGGCGGCTGCTTCCCGAGACGCGGGACGTCCTGCGCGCGGTCGCGCGACACGGCCTCGTGCTCGCGACCGCGCACCTCGCTCGCGACGACGCGTTCGCCGTCGTCGAGGCGGCGCTCGAGGAGGGCGTCGAGCACGTCGTCGTCACGCATCCGGAGTTCACATCGCAGCGGTTCTCGATCGAGGATCAGGTCGCGCTCGCGGAGCGCGGCTGCCTGATCGAGCGTTGCCTGAGCACGCCCTTCTCCGGCAAGACGAGCTTCGAGCACGTCTTCGACGGCGTGCGCGCGGTGGGCCTCGAGCGCAACTTCTTCTCGAGCGATTTCGGCAATCCCGACTACCCCCCGGTCGAGGACGGGCTCGCCATGTGGGCCGACCTCCTCCTCGCGGCAGGCTTCGGGGAGGACGAGACCCGCGAGATGATCGTCGCGGGCTCACGCCGGGTCGCAGGAGAATGACGCCGGCATGACCGAGCAGCTCCACGACGTCGCGCACATCGCCCACGCCGAGCTGCTCACGCCGAAGCCGGACGAGAGCCTCCACTTCTTCGTCGACGTCCTCGGGATGGAGGAGGAAGCTCGCGACGGGCAGTCGGTGTACCTGCGCGGCTGGGGCGACTACCTGCGCTACTCCCTGAAGCTGACCGAGGCCCCGCACGCCGGCCTGGGGCATGTCGCATTGCGCGCCTGGAGCCCCGAGGCGCTCGAGCGCCGGGTCGCCGCGGTCGAGGAGACAGGGCTCGGCACGGGCTGGATCGACGGGGACGTCGGGCACGGCCCCGCCTACCGATTCGGCGATCCGGACGGCCACGTCTTCGAGCTGTTCTACGAGGCGGAGCGCTACGAGGCCCCACCCCACCTCGCTCCCTCCTGGCGCAACCAGCCGCAGCGCTACGTCGGGCGCGGCGCGGCGGTGAAGCGGCTCGACCACGTCAACCTGCTCGCCGCGGACGTGCGACCCACGCGCGAGTTCTGCCAGGACGTCCTCGGCTACCGGCTCTACGAGCGGATCGAGCTCGACGACGGCACGGAGACGGGCGCCTGGATGAGCCTCACG
>DASUZN010000154.1:0-25657 GCA_036376855.1 Gaiella sp.
GCGGCGGTGCCTCGACGTCGAGACGGAGGGCGAGCCCGTCGCCCGCGGGGTCCCAGCCGAGCCGAGCCGTCTCCGCGAGGTCTTCAGCGACGAGGAGCCCGGAGGCGTCCCTGACCTCGAGGTGGAGGCTGGGCGCCGCGACAGCGCCCTCGAGCGCGACGTCCAGGCCGAACGGCTCCCCCGCGAGGAAGCGGTCGCGTGATTCTCCGTCGGAGGTGACGAGCCGGGCCGCGGCGATCCGTGCCTCGCCGGAGCCGGACGGCCCGTGGCCGTTCGTCGTCATCCCGCCGTCCTCCTCGGCGAGCGCGCGGCGATACCGGGTGATCGCCTCGTGCACGGGGCCGTCGAAGCCGAGGCGCCCCTCGCGCAGGAGCACGGCACGGTCGCAGAGCCGCTCCACCGCGGAGGCGTCGTGCGAGACGAACAGGATCGTGCCGCCGCGCTCCTTGAAGGCCGCGATCACGCCGAAGCACTTCCGCTGGAAGCTCTCGTCACCGACGGCGAACACCTCGTCGAGCAGCAGCACATCTGCCTCGAGGAACGCGGCGATCGCGAACCCGAGCCGCATCGTCATGCCCGACGAATACGTCCTCACGGGCCGGTCGATGGAGCCTTCGAGCTCGGCGAACGCGACGATCTCGTCGAACCGCTCGCGGATCCGCGCCCGCGAGAGGCCCTGCAGCGCGCCGTTCAGCTCGACGTTCTCCCGTCCGGTGAAGTCCGGGTGGAAGCCGGCGCCCAGCTCGAGCAGCGACCCGATCCGCCCGCCGGCCCGGACGCTCCCGACCGTCGGCCGGATGATCCCCGCGATCAGGCGGAGCAGCGTCGACTTTCCCGAGCCGTTCCGGCCGATCAGGCCGACTGCCTCGCCGGGAGCGATCGCGACGGAAACGTCTCGGAGCGCCCAGACCTCCTGTGCTCCGGTGCGGCCGCGGGCGACGAGGAGCTCCTTGAGCGTCTGCGTCTCGCGGGCGCGAACGACGAACTTCCGCGAGACGCCGTCGACCGAGATCTCCCCTGCGCGCATCATGCCACCACCTATGCGGCGACCGCGGCGAGCTCGCGGCGGACGATCCCGGCAAGCACATCGACGAGCGCGGGGTCGGCGTTCGGCATCTCGATGCGCGCTAGGCGCATGCCGAGCTCCCGCGCCCGTTCGACCGCCTCGACGTCGATGTCCCAGCGGATCTCGAGGTGGTCGGAGACGAAGCCGACGGGGCAGACGAGCACGTCGGCAACGCCCTGCGCGGAAAGGTCGGCGAGATGGTCGAGGATGTCCGGACCGAGCCAGGGCTCGCCGGTCGGCGACTCGCTCTGGAAGGCGAAGCTCCAGTCGCCGACGCCCGCGGCGGTCGCGACCAGACGGCTCGTCTCCAACAGCGCGTCGCGGTAGGAATCGCCGGCGTCGAGGATCCTGGCCGGCAGGGAGTGGGCAGTGAAGATGACGTGCGGCGTCCCCGGGTGCACGGCCCGAATGCGCTCCGCGAGCAACGCGACGAGGCCGGGATCGTCTCCCCATTCCCGGACGAAGCGGGTCTCGACCCGGGCGGCGACGGCCTCGTCGAAGAGCCCTTCGTACTTCGCGATCGAGAGCGACGACCAGTGCGGCGCGAGCACGAGCCCCAGGATCGGAGCGCGGCCGGCGGCGAGCGTCGCGTCGACCGCGGCTGCGATCCGCGGGTCCCAGTGGCGCATGCCCGTCAGCACCGGGATCCCGAGCGCAGCCTCGAGCGCGGCCCTCGTCTCCTCGGTGATCGCATTGAGCGGCGAGGGGCCGTCTCCGTCGTCGATCCCGAGCGCCCGGTAGCGAGCGACGAGATCGTCGACGAGCTCGGGCCGGATCGGACGGCCACCGCGGATGTCGGAGTAGTACGCGGGAACGTCCGCGAGGCGGTCGGGCGAGCCGTACGCCATCAGGATCACGGCGGGGCCCGTCATGCCGCGACCGTCGCCTCCGTGCGCTCGCGGACGAGGGCGACGAGGCGAGTGAGGGTGTCGGGGTTCGTCTCCGGCAGCACGCCGTGGCCGAGGTTGAAGATGTGGCCCGGCCGGCCCGTGGCACGCGTGAGCACGTCGGCGGCCTCGCGCTCGACGACGTCCCACGGGGCCGCGAGCGCCGCCGGGTCGAGGTTTCCTTGCACCCCGCGATCCCCCACGACGGCCCAGCCGTCGTCGAGCGGGAGCCGCCAGTCGAGGCCGATCACGTCGCCGCCCGCGGAAGCGAGCTCGGGCAGCAGGTGCGTCGCGCCGGTGCCGAAGTGGATCGTCGGGACGTCGACGGCGGCGAGGATCCGCGCGCTCCACGGAGCGACGCGCTCGCGGTAGAGCTGCGGCGAGAGCGTCCCGACCCAGGAGTCGAAGACCTGGATGACGTCCGCGCCCGCACGCACCTTGGCGGCGACGTATGCGGCGAAGGTCTCCGATAGCTTCGCGAGCAGCGCGTCCCAGGTCTCGGGCTCGGAGAGCATCAGCGCCTTCGTCCGCGGCAGCTCGCGGCTCGGGCGGCCCTCGACGAGGTATCCCGCGACGGTGAACGGGCCTCCGCAGAAGCCGATCACGGCCCGCTCGGGCTCGAGCTCGGAGCGAACGAGTCGCACTGCCTCGAGCACCGGGCCGAACGTCTCCTCGGGGTCCGGCACGCGGAGCCGCGCGACGTCCGCGGCGTTCCGGACCGGGCGCCCGATGACCGGGCCGACGCCTTCGACGAGCTCGACGTCGATTCCCATCCCGAGGACCGGGGTCATGATGTCCGCGAAGAGCACCGCCGCGTCGACGTCGTGGCGTCGCACGGGCTGCAGCGTCACCTCGGCGCAGAGCTCGGGCGTTCCCGCAACCTCGAAGAACGAGTGGCGCTCGCGAATCGCGCGGTACTCCGGGAGCGAGCGGCCCGCCTGGCGCATGAACCACACTGGCGTGCGGTCGACCTGCTCGCGACGCGCTGCGCGGACGAGGAGCGGCGTGACCATGACAGGGAGGGTAGCCCTCGATCGTCGAAGCGGCCGCGTAGACTCGGGCGCCGTGGAGCCGCTCGTTCCGCTCTGGCGATCCTCGACGGTCGCGCCGCAGCGGGCGGGTGCTCGGACGACGGCGCGGCTCGTGCTCGAGAACGGCGGCGGGGCAACGTGGCGCTCGCGCGGCGCGGACGGGCTGCAGCTCTCGTACCACTGGCTCGACACGCACGGCAACGCGATCGTCTGGGACGGCACCCGCACGGCATTCCCACAGCCGGTGGCGCCGGGCGAGACGGTCGCGGTCGAGCTTCAGCTGGACGCGCCCCGGCCGCCCGGCCGGTACGTCCTCCGCTTCGACCTCGTCGAGGAGCATCGCTTCTGGCTCTCCGAGCTCGGAGTCGAGACGCACGATCTCGAGGTCGACGTCGCGCCGCTGATCGCGGAGCGGCGACTGGCCGTGGCCGTCCACGGCGGGCCGGACGCTCGCACCGACGCCGCGCTCGCCGCGCAGGAGGAGCCCGTCGTCGCCGACGCCCCGGCGGCGACGGCCCACCTCGTCGCCGGCGCGGCGCCGGCGCCCGACTGGTCGCGGCTCCTGCTCGACGCGCACGCCGAGGGCTGGCCCGCCGTCGGACCGGCGCTCGTTCCGGAGGGCGGGCCGCTCGAGCGCCGCCGCGCGGCCCGCGCGCTCGGAGCCTGGGCGCCGGGTGGACGCAACCCGCGCCTCGGCGTCCCGCTCCTGCTTCCCTCGCTCGTCGACGGCCTCGAGCCGTCCGAGCATCGAGGGCTGCCGGCCTACGCCGGCGAAGGGCTTTTCGAAGGGCGGGCCGTTGTCAGGCTTCCGACGCGATCCGGTCGTCCACCGACCTGAACACGAACGCGCCGAGCGCGAGCGCGACGACGGCGGAGACGACGAGGTAGAGCAGGTCGCCGGTCGGCGGCAGCTCTCCCTCGTAGAGCGGCGTCCGGTACGACTCGATAGCGGGCGTCAGCGGGTTTCCCCAGTGGAGCAGGTCGACGAGCCATGGCCGCGACGCCGCGCCGGGGAGGTCGTCGAGCTGGTACAGGATCGGCGTCAGGAAGAACCACGGCAGCAGCGCGGCCGTGACGACGAACTCGACGTCGCGGAAGATCGCGTTGAGCGAGGCGATCGCGAGGGCCACACCCGCCGTGAACACGACGATCAGCGCGGCGACGGGGATCGCGAGCCAGGCGAGATCGCGGCTCTCCGGCTGGAACCAGAGCGCGAGAACGAGGACGATCGCCGTCATCGCGCTGAACGCGATCACCTCGGTCGCGACGACCGAGAGCGGCACGAGCTGGCGCGGGAAGCGCACTTTGCGGATGATCGGCGCGTTCGCGACGATGCTCCGCGCGCCGCCCTGCAGCGAGGTCGAGAAGAAGACCCAGGGCGGGAGGCCGCACAGGAGGAACAGCCAGTAGTGCTCGGTCTCGGTCGGCTGCGCCTTCCAGAGGACGGCGAACACGACGAGGTAGACGAGCATCAGCGCCGCGGGAAGCGCGAGCGTCCAGGCGAGCCCGAGCACGGATCCCTTGTACTTCGCGCGCAGGTCGCGCCGGAACAGCGATCCGAAGAGCTCTCGGTGCCGCAGCAGATCCGCGTAGACGCTCACGAGTGCGGATTGTAGGGCGACGCCGGGCGGCATCGACCCGAAATCGTACGGAACCGTCGCTACCCTTTGGCCACCGTGGAAGCGGCCGTCACGATCGCCGCCCTGCCTGTCGCGGTGCTCGCCCTGTGGGCCCTCCTGCGCGCCCCCTCCGCCGCGTCCAAGCTCGTCGCGCAGCCCACCGGCGAGCGCTGGCACGAGCGTGCGACCCCGACGTTCGGCGGCGTGGGCATCGCCTGCGGGCTTGCGGCCGGCGTTGCGCTCGCGATCGCCGTCGGCGCCGTCGAGGCGTCGTGGGAGCTCGCGGGGATCCTCGCGGGCTGCGGGCTGCTCTTCGTCGCAGGTGTCGTCGACGACATCCGTCATCTGAGCCCGCTCGCGAAGCTCGCAGCGCAGGTCGCGGCCGCCGGGATCGCGATCGCCGCAGGCCTGCGGGTCGAGCTCGTGACGAACGACGTCCTCGGCATCGCGATCGCCGTCTTCTGGCTCGTCGGGATCACCAACGCGTTCAACCTCCTCGACAACATGGACGGGCTCGCCGCGACGCTCGCGACCGTGGCCTGCCTCTACTTCGCGATCGACGCGGCGACGGCACACCCCAACGACCTCGTCCTGGTGCTCTCGCTCTCGCTCGCCTTCGCGTGCCTCGGGTTCCTGCCGTTCAACCTACGGCCGGGGGACAGCGCGCGGGTGTTCATGGGCGACGGCGGCAGCCAGCTGCTCGGCTTCCTGCTCGCAGCGCTCGGCCTGGCGGCGAGCTGGACGACGGCGGGAACGACCATCGCGACGATGCTGCTGCCGCTGCTCGTGCTTGCGATCCCGATCCTCGACACGACGCTGGTCACCGTGCGGCGGCTTGCGGAACGGCGGCCGGTGACTCAGGGCGGTACCGACCACACGTCGCACCGGCTCGTCTACTACGGGCTCTCCGAGACGAAGGCCGTGGGGCTGCTCGCGCTGATCGCCGTCGCGCTGGGCGCGACCTCGGTCGCCTACAACGTGCTCGACCGGCCGGCGATCACCGCTCTCGGAGTGCTGGTGACGTTCGCGCTGCTCGTCCAGTTCGGCGGCTTCCTCGCCGAGCTCTCCGAGCAGGGGCGGCGCGGGCAGCCGGGGGACACGCGGCTCCGCCACGCGATCGCCGTGCAACCGCGGCGCCTCGTCGAGCTCCTCGTGGACGGCATGCTCGTGAGCGGGACGTTTCTCGTCGTCTATCTGCTCGTGGTCGGGGGTCGGGGCACGGAGCTCCAGCGCGGAACGTTCCTCGCGGTGCTACCGATCGTGCTCGGCGCGACCTACGTCGTCTACGTCCTCTTCGGTGTCTACCGGCGCGCGTGGCGGTACGCGACGACGCGTGACCTGCTCGCCGTCGCGCTCGCATCCGGGATCGCGACGCTCGTGGCGTACGGGATCGTGCTCGCGACGCGCGACCTCGGCGACTTCCCGCACGAGGTGTTCGTCGTCTACGGCGTCGCGGCCGCCGCGCTCGCCGCGCTCTCGCGATGGCTCGTCCGGCTCGTGCCGGAGGCGGGGGGAGGTCCGGACGACGGGCGCAGGCGCGTCCTGGTCGCAGGCGCCGGCCAGGTGGGCCGTGGGCTCGTCCGCGACCTGAGCCGGCTCGACGACGTCCGCGTCGTCGGCTTTCTCGACGACAACCCTCGCCTGCGGCGTCGACGCGTCCAGGGCGTCCCGGTGCTGGGCTCGATCGGCGACGCCCCCGAAGCGCTCGAGACGACACGGGCCGACGAGCTCGTCGTCACGATCCCCGACGCCGCGTCCGATCGGCTCGAGGAGCTGGCGCGTGCCTGCGACGCCGCGGGGATCTCGCACCGCATCCTGCGCGACCGCCCGCTGCCCACCACGCCGACGCGAGCGCTCGCAGAGTGAAGGCCGACATCCGCGCGCGGCTCGAGTCCGCCGCGCCACTCATCGGTGCCTACCTGCTCCTCTCGACGCTGTACGCGTGGCAGGCCTGGCGGCGCGAGACACCGACGATCTTCTCCGACGAGCTCGAGACGACGCAGATCTCCCGCGCGATCGCCGAGACCGGCCACGCCGCGCGGCGGGGCGAGCCGTACGGCTTCACGAGCCTCGTTCCGTGGCTCACGGCGCCGTTCTGGTGGCTCCACCCCGTCGCGACCGCGTACGAGGCGATCAAGAGCGTCCAGGCGTTCGTGATGGCGGCGGCGATCTTCCCGGCGTTCCTCCTTGCGCGGCGGGTGCTCACCCCTGGATGGGCCTACTTCGCCGCCGTTCTTGCGATCGCCGGGCCGGCGCTCTCGTACGCGCCGATCCTCGTCGAGGAGCCCTGGGCGTACCCCGCCGCGACCCTCGCCCTCTGGCTGACGGTGCGAGCCGTCGACGTGCCGGGCAGATGGGCGATCGCGATCGCGTTCGGCTCGTGCCTGCTCGCCGTGCTCGTGCGGTCGCAACTCGTGGCGCTCTTCGGCGCGCTCTCCTTCGGGCTGCTCGCACTCTGGTGGCGCACACCGGCGATGCGCCGCTGGCGCGCGTCCTGGTCACGCTGGGACTGGGCCGGGGCGGTCGTGCTCGGGGTCGGCGCCGTGATCGCGGTGGTGGCGTTCGTCGGGCACCGGTCGAACGAGTGGTCGGTCGCGACGACGCTCTGGAAGGGGCGGATGCTCGAGTACGGCAGCTGGGCAGGCGGCGCCTTCACGATCGGGCTCGGGGTGCTTCCCGCAATCGCGCTTCTCGCGATGCTCGCGGTGCCACGGTCGGAGCGCGAGCGGCCCGGCGTGCGGGCCTTCGTCGTCGTTGCGGGCGGGGCCGTGGTCAGCTTCGGCTGGTACGCCGCGGTCAAGGGGGCGTACCTCTCGACGACGTTCTCGAGCCTGATCGTCGAGCGGAACCTCGTGTACCTCGCGCCGCTCGCGTTCGTCGCGACCGCGTACCTCTTCGAGCGGGCTGCGGCGCCCGTCTGGGCCGTGCTCGTCGCAGGAGCGGCCGTCCTCGGCCTGGTCGTCTGGGTGCCGATCGAGCGTGGGCTGGACAACTTCCCGTACTACGAGGCGCACGGCCTCGCGATCCTCGCGCTCGCCAACCGCGAATGGGCGTGGCCAATCGGGCGGATCGAGACAGCGCTCGAGGTCCTGACCGTGGCGGCGACGGTCCTCCTGCTCCTGGTCGGGACTCGATTGCGCTCGTCGCTGGCTGACGCAGCGGCACCGGTCGCCGTCGCGGCCGCCGTCGCGCTACTCGTGTGGAACGTCACCGCCGAGGTCTACGCGTCGATCGGGGAGCACGACTTCAGCGCACTCGTCGAGCGGAACATCCCGAAGCCGAACGACTGGGTCGACCGTGGGGCCGGCTCGGGCACGGTCACGATGCTCGGCCAGCACATGAGCGACAACCCGCTCGGCGTGCCCTCGACGGAGTTCTGGAACCGGTCGATCTCGAAGGTGTGGAGCGTCGACGGCACCGGCCCCGGGCCGGGGCACACGCTGACGCCCGACCTCCAGGACGCCGACGGCACGCTCTGGCCCAACCCGCGCACCGACTTCGTGCTTGCGAGCGGCGGCGTCGAGGTCGTCGGCGACGAGGTGGCGGCGAACAAGGGATCGACGCTCGTCCGCCTCGACGGCAGACCGATCCGGCTGCGCTCGAACACGACGGGGATCGCCGGGGACGGATGGATCGTCGGCGACCCGAGCAACCCCGGCGTCCCGGCGCGGGCCGCGTACAACCGGTTCGACGTGTCAGGCGGTGGGACCGGGACGGCAGTCGTGACGCTCTCGCGCGAGACCTTCTGTCCCGAGGGCGTACGCCTGCCGGGCGACGCCGTCGTCCGGATCGGCGTGCTCGGGCGCGGGCCGGACAAGCAGCCCGCGATCGTGAAGCAGACGGCATCCGAGTTGGTCTACGTCCCCGGCTGCGCCGTGCGGACGGTCGCTCTTCCGACGCCCGACGTCCCGTGGCGCGTCGAGGTCGCGATCCAGACGTTCGTCCCTGCGAAGGTCGATCCGAAGGGCTCGGCGGGCGAGAGGCGCGCGCTCGGCGCGCGGGTCTCCTTCGACGTCGTTCCGCGCTAGCGGCAGGCGGCGACGAGATAGGTAAAGCGCGCGCGGAGGGCGAGCCGCGCGAGTGGCCCTGTGCGCTCGGCCGCCTTCGCGAGCGCGACCGCCGGCCTCGGGAGGCGCTGCGTCTGCGGGACGAAGAAGGGGCGCAGCACGACGCGGCCGAAGCCTGCCTCCTCCAGCTCGGCGACGACGACGTCCACCGGGTACTGCCGCGGGTTCAGATCGAAGACGAGCTTCCGCTCGGTGAACCGGGCAACACGGGCGAAGAACGCCGCGCGGTCGTGCGCGTAGTAGATCGCGCGGAAGACCGTCGTCGCCGCGACGGGCTTCTCGGGTACGAACGCGTTGAGGTCGCCGACCCCGATCGTCGCCCGGTCGCCGAGTCGCCGCCGCGCGGCGTCGACCATCGCAGGCTCGGCGTCGATCCCCGTATAGCGCAGCCCGCGCGCGAGCAGGTGCTCCGCGAGGCCGCCGTCGCCGCAGGCGAGGTCGAGCACCTCGTCCCCTGGGCGCAGCGGCGCACCGAGCGCCGCGATCAGCTCGGCGCGGTGGTCGAGGTAGGCGCGCGCGTCCGCGTACTCGGCATCCGTCCAGCCCTCGGCCTTGCGCGCGTACTGCTCCTGCTTCGTCGTCACAGCCGCGCCAGCGTCTCCGGATGTTTGCGGACGAAGCGCGCCATGCTCCGCGCGTGCCAGAGCGAGTTGCGCGAGGCGAACGCCTTGTCGGTCACCTGCGCCCAGTCGTGCGTCACGCGCACCGCTGGGACGTACCACCGCTCCCATCCCGCGCGCATCGCGCGGTAGCAGAGGTCGATGTCCTCGACGTAGTGGCGGTAGCCCTCGTCGAAGCCGCCGAGCTCGGCCAGCATCGTGCGCCGCAGGAGGAGGAACGCGCCGAGCAGCCAGTCGGCCTCGACCGGCACGGCGACGTCCTCGTCGAGGTGGTAATGCGCGCGCTGACGCTCGAGCGGCTGGAAGACGCGCCGGAGCGGCGTCCTGCGGACGACCGTGCCGCGCACCGTCGGAAAGCTCCGCCTGGTGGGCTGCCAGCGCCCGTCCGGCCACACTGTGCGCGGGCCGGCGATCCCGCAGCGGGGACGCGTCGAGCCAAAGCCGTGCAGCGCGCCGACCGCGTCCGGCTCCGGCACGACGTCGGGGTTCGAGAACAGCACCCATTCGCCGGTCGTAGCGGCAACTCCGAGGTTGATGTTCTTCGCGAGCGGGAGCGGGCGGGCGTTTTCGAGCACGCGGATGCCGCGCGGGAGGCCGGGCGGCACCGACCCCGGCGTGTTCGCGACGACGACGAGCTCGTCCACCTGCGGCTCGAGCACGGGGACGAGTGTGTCGAGCTCGCGCGCATGCCCGTGCGAGACGACGACCGCGGAGACGCTCATCGGCCGAGCGCCTCGACGTACGCGCTGACGGTGGCGCGTGCCGCCGCCTCCCACGTGAAGGCACGCGCGCGCTCGATCCCGGCCGCCGCCAGTGTCTCCCGCTCGTCCAGCGCGCGGCGAATCCCGGCGGCGAGCCCATCCTCCGGGACGACGACGGCCGCGTCCCCTGCGACCTCGACCAGCGCCGGATCGGGCACCGTGACGACCGGCGTGCCCGATGCCATCGCCTCGACGACCGGCAGGCCGAAGCCCTCGTAGCGGGACGACTGGACGAGGCACGCGGCGCCGCGGTAGAGCTCGGCGAGTCGCTCCACCTCGACGTATCCCTCGAGCCGCGCGCCGCCCTCGCGGAGCTCGTTCGCGACGCGCTCGTCCTTCACCGGGCCGACGACGACGAGCTCGAGCCCGGTCTCGCGAGCGGCTGCAAGCGCTGCCGGCTGGTTCTTCCGCTCCTGGATCGCCCCAACCGCGAGGGCGTAAGGCCGTACTGCCGCCGCGTCCTGCGTTGCGGGGTGGAATGCCGGGTCGACGCCGTTGGGGGTGACGACGATCCGTTCCGGCGGAATCTCGTAATGCTCCACGAGGTCGCGCTTCGTGCGCTCGGAGACGGTCAGGACGCGGGCAGCCTCGCGGGCCGCACGGGGCACCACGCGCTCGAAGACGAGACGGTCGCGGCGGCCCATGAGGCCGTGCTCGAAGGAGAGGTCGTGGATCGTCACGACGGCCGGGCACGGGGAGCGAAGGGGTAGCGCGTACTGGGTGTGCACGAGGTCTGCGCCGAGGCGCCGCAGCGTGCGCGGGAGCGTCCATGCCATCCGCAGCTCCTGCGAGCGCGCCGCGAGCAGCACGGGGAGCACGCCGTCGGGGACGAGCTCCGGGTGGCGCGTCACCGCAGCGACGTCGAGCCCCGCTTCGGCCGCCGGGTCGGGCAGCGTGCGAAGCAGGTTCCGGACATACGTCTCGTCTCCCGTCCGCTGGCGCCCCAGGACGTCGGCGTCGACGACGACGAGGCTCACACGAGCTCCCGCCAGAGGTCCTCGACGAGGTCGGCGGAGCGACGCCAGGTGAACATCGACGCGCGGGCGCGGCCGATCTCGACGAGCGAGTCACGGCGGCGTTCGGCCTCCTCGATGCCGGCCGCGATCGACTTCGCGTCGCGCGGGTCGACGAGTACCGCCGCCCCGCCCGCCACCTCCTCGGTCGCGCCGCCACGGCTCGTCACCACAGGCGTCCCGCACGCCATCGCCTCGAGCACGGGGATCCCGAACCCCTCGTACAGCGACGGATAGACGAGGCACCGCGCGCCGCGCATCAGGGCGGCGAGCTCCTCGTCGCTCGGCTCGCCGACCCAGCCCTCTGCGGCGACGTCGCCCCAGCCGGCGGCGCCGGCGACACGCAGCTCGATTCCGGCGATCCGCGCCGCCTCGACCGCCGCGGCAAGGTTCTTCCGCGGCTCCAGGGTGCCGACTGCGAGCACGTAGTCACCGGCGGCGGCAGGGCCGTCGGGCCTGAACACCGGGTCGACCCCGTTCGGGACGACGCGAATTCGCTCGACCGGGACGCGAAGCCGCGCAACGAGCTCGTCGCGCGTGAAGGCCGAGACCGCGACGACGGCGTCCGCGGCGCGTACGCCGCCACGCAGCGCGACGGCTCCCGTCATCCGGTGCCAGCGGGGGAACGCCTCGGGGTGCCGGAGCACTCCGAGATCGTGAACCGTGACGACGAGCGGCGCGCGCGGCGAGACGGGCGCACGGAAGGTGGTGCAGTGGAGGACGTCGAGCTTCGCCGAGGCGTGCCCGAGGCGGAACGGGTACCAGAGCGCGTCGCGCCGCACGGAGGCGAGGCGCCCCTCGCCGCTCGCCTCCAGCCCGACGAGCTCGAGGCCGGGCCGTCCGGCGAGCTCTGCGAGCAGGCCTCGCACGTGCCGCGCGGTCCCGGCCCGCGTCTGGACGAGCGGCGAGGTGTCGATCCCGACCCTCACCCGGCGGCCCTCCGCACGATCTCCTTCGGCTCGGGGTAGCGGAGGAGCGCGACGGCGGCATCGGCGTCGAGCCAGCGCGCGTCGACGTGCTCGTGGTCGAGCGTCGGCTCCCAGCCACCGGGGGCCTCGGCGACGAACGGCCAGACGACGATCCATTCCGTCCCGGCCGGGAACCGGGCGCGCACCGGCTCGGGATCGCCTGCCAGGTCGTAGCCGAGCGGGTCGCCTAGCGGCTCCGGCGTGGCGACGAGACCAGTCTCCTCGAGCAGCTCGCGCGAGGCCGCGGCGGCAGGCTCCTCACCCCAGTCGACCCCACCCGAGACGAGATGCCAGTACCCGAGCTTCTCCGGCGAGCGCAGGAGAACGAGGTACTGGCCGCCCGGCCGACGAACCGCGATCGCCACCTCCTCCGGGCGGCGGTCGCCGCTCATGCCCGCTCCCGGCGCCGGCAAACCCGGCGCCTCCGCTCATTGGAGCCTCCGTCGAGCCTACGGCTCATGCGCGCTCCTCGAGCGCCGCGAGCATCGCCGCGCCGGTCGACTTCCAGGAGAACCGCGCCGCATGGGCGAGGCCGAGCGGGACGAGCTCGTCGCGGCGCGCGACCGCCTCCCGAATCCCGGCGGCGATCGCCTCGACGTCGAGCGGGTCGACCCGCACCGCCGCGTCGCCGCACGCCTCGTCGAGCGAGGGGTGCGCCGAGGCGACGACCGGCGTGCCGCATGCCATCGCCTCGACGATCGGCATGCCGAACCCCTCGAAGAGCGCGGGATAGACGAGCACCGAGGCTCCACGGTAGAGCCTCGCGATCTCGTCGTCCGGGACGTAGCCGAGCCGACGGATGCGCGGGTCGGCGAGGTCGGGTCGCTCGCCCCAGCCCTCACCCCCCGCGAGCACAAGCCCGAGCTCCCCGTCGAGGAGCCGCCATGCCTCGATCAGGCGGGCGAGGTTCTTCCGGGGCTCGATCGTCCCGAGCCCGAGAATCGTCGGGCCGCCGAGGTCGGCCGCCGGACCGTTCGGCCCGAGGCCGTCCTGGAGCCCGGGCGGGGCGTGGACGATCCGCTCGGGCTCGATGCCGAGCGTCTCGGTCAGGTCCGTCGCCGTGAACCGGGAGTTCGCGAAGACGACGTCGCAGGTCGCCGCGGCGTTCCGGCCCTTGTGCGTGTGCATCGACACGGTGCGGGCCGTGCACCACTCCGGGTGATGGAACGGCACGAGGTCGTGGAAGACGGTCGCGCGGACGCCACGGCGCTGCGCCGGGTACATCCACTCGCTGAAGACGAAGGCGTCCAGGCGCCCCGCGAAGAGCTCCACGGCGGGATGGCCGGTGCGGCTCCATCCCGTTCGGAGGGCGTGCGAGGCGGGTAGCGGCACGAGCCGCCGCGCGGCAGGGATCCCGTCGAGCGCCGCCCCGATCGCGGCCGGCCCGCGCAGGCTCGTCGGCGCGAACGCGACGAGCTCGTGCCGTCCCGCGGCGGCCGCGCACATGCCGGCGACCGAGCCGCGGATGTAGTTCCCGATCCCGGTGCGCGGATGGGAGAGCGGCGAGACGTCGACGACGATCCTCATACCCGCTCCCGGCGCCGGCTGAGCCGGCGCCTCCGCTCTCTGGAGCCTCCGTCGAGCCTACGGCTCATGCCGGCTCCTCCTGGACGAACGAGTCGAAATGCGCCCCCAGCTCCCGGTCGTCCGTGTTGCCCGGGACGACCTGGGCGGGGACGCGCGTCGGCGAGACCGTGAAGCGGACGACGCACGTGCCGTTCTCGGCCTCGAGCGGCACCCGGAGCGTCGCCGTGCCCTCGGGCGCCACGGCGATGCTCGCTACGGGCTTCCCCTGGACGAACGCGGTCACGCGGGTGAGTCGCCCGGCGAAGAGCGTCGGGTCGGAATGCAGGCCCACGAGCAGCCGCCCACCCATGCAGCGCAGGCGCTTCCACGCCACGCGCGCGCCCGACCAGGTGTCGTTCGGGTAGAGGCCGCTCACGCTCGTCAGCGACGAGAGCGGCCCCCGGAGGCGCCAGAGGGTCGTTCCCAGGTCGTCGCGGGCGACCACTCGTCCGTCGGGTGTTACGGAGCCGTCGAGCAGCGCGTACGGCGCGCTCACCGTCCCGCCGGTCGGCGTGCGCACCGTCCCGTCCGCGTCGATCCGGACAGGCGTCTCGCCGATGCCGCCGGGCGTCGGCTGCGAGGTGTAGTAGATCCTCCCGACGCGCCGGTTGAAGAACTCGTTCTGGTTCACCGTGAACCGGTCGGCGCGCCCCGTCCACAGGACCGCGACCTCGTCGCCCCGCGGCACACTGTCGTCGATCCAGTCGCGGGGGACGCCGCGGATCCCCTGGAAGAGGGCGCCCTCGCCGGAGCGGAGCACGCCGTGCGGGCCCGACCAGACCGGCCGCGACAGCACGACGAAGAGGCCGAGCAGGACGATCGGCACGACGATCGCCAGTCGCGCAGGAACGAACGCGAGCAGCGCGACGAGGCCGAGCGCGACCGCCAGCGCGGTCGCCCAGTACGACCCGGCGAGGAGGTGCGCGTTCGCGGTCCAGAGGGGCAGCAGGCCGAACGTGTCCGACTTCGCCGGCTCGCCGATGAAGCGGACGTACGGGAAGACGACGACGAGCCCGACCGCCACGACCGCGCCGACGACGAGCGGGACGCGTGGCCGCGGAGCGCCGAGCTCCACCCACGCGGCGAGCACGGCGACGAGGAGCGGCGCGAGAAAGAAGAGGTAGCGATCCTGCACGCGGTCGGAGGCGAACCGCGACGCGAACGCGCCGACGACGAGCGTCGACGTCGCGACCATCGCGAGCGTCGCGGCGAGGTGCTCCTGCACGGCCGCGGGAAGCCGCCGTGCCTGCCAGAGCAGCACGACGAGCACGACGACCGGGAGCACGGCGACGTAGAGCGTCAGCTCCTCGACGTGCCAGAGCCAGAAGCGGAGCGCGCTCCCGACGTCGTAGCCGCTCTCGCCGACGACGCTGTAGGCGCCGAGCAGCTCCGAGAGGGACCTTCCGCGCGCGAGCTGCGCGGCGACGACGAGGACGCCCAGTCCGACGGTGCCGCCGAGAAGCGGTGCGAAGCGGCGAAGCACCCCCGCGTCGCGCCGCAACAGCGCGAGCAGGAACGGCGCGAGCAAGATCGCGCCGACGAAGCCGATCGCCTGCGAGCGGGTCGCGAGGGCCGCGACGAGCGCGGCGGCGAGCACGGCGATCCGGCCACCGGACGGACGCTCGAGCACGCGTAGGAACGTCCAGGCGAAGAGCAGCGCGACCGGGTAGAACAGCGTCTCCGTCACGAGCGTCGCCGTGTACGCCATCGAGGGGATCGCGACGGCGATGACGGCGCAGAGGAGCGACAGGCCGCGTCCCGCGACCCGCCGGGTGACGAGCCAGGCGGGGATGGCCGCCAGCGACATCGCAACGGCGTTCGTCGCCTTCGCAAGCGCGTACGCGCTCGGCAGCGCGTCGAAGACGGCGTACGACGGCGCTAGGAGGAGCGGATAGAGGGTGCTGTAGCCGCTCGTCGGCACGCCGCGCACCGCAAAGCTGCCGGCATCGGCGACGCTCTTCGCGAGCTCCGAGTAGATGAGCTCGTCGACGAAGATGAACGGCGCCGGCATCGCGCGGACGAGCCACACGCGCAACGCGGCGGAGGCGAGGACGATCCCGGCAAGCCACGCCCAGTCGGGCACGCGGGCGGCACGCGCCCGCAACGACTCAGCCACCGAGGTCGACCTCGGCGAGCCGCCTCGCAATCTCGGAAGCTTCCGGCGAGCCGGGCGCGATGCCGACCTCCCCCGCCGCCGCGCTCACCTCACGAACGACGTCGTCCGCGACGGCGCCGCCGCCGGCGATCCGCTCGAACGCCGACGCCTGGAGGTCGGCGACGCGGCCGAGGTCGTGCTCCGACGTGGCGAGCGCCCGTGCGGCGGCGCCCATCGCGGCACGCGCGTCGGCCCGCTCGACCAGGAGCCCCAGCGCCGCCGCGAGGTCCAAGACCTCGTCGTCGCCGACGGCAACCCGGAGCGCGACGCCCTCCGGAAGCTCGCCGAACCAGCCGACGTCGGAGACGACGAGCGGCTTGCCGACGGTGAGCGCACGGATCGCCGTGCCGGACGTCTCGCCCATCGTCGGCGAGCGGAGGCTCACGTGGACGTCGCAGGCCGCCATCAGCTCCCAGAGGCGCCGCTCGTCGACGTAGCCCTCCCGGACGATCCCGTCGCCGCCGAGCCCGAGCCGCTGCAGTCGCCGCTCGAGGTCGAAGCCGGGCGACGTGGCGCCGACGAGCAGCAGCCGCGCACCGGAGTGCTCCGCACGGACGCGCGCGAAGGCCTCGAGCAGCTGAGGTACCCGCTTCGACTGGTTGACGTTTCCGAAAGCGCCGATCAGCGGGTCACCGGCGATCGCTGCCGGCTCGACAGCCGGGTCGGGCCACGCGGGATGCGGCACGTGCGCGATCGGGCCCGCGAACCCGGCCGCCCGTGCGCGATCCTCGACGTAGCGCGAGTGCACGACGAGGCCCGTCGCCAGCGAGAGCACCTCGCCGGCCAGCGGGAACTCCTCGGGACGCGCCTCCCAGAGAGGCGGTAGCCGCTTGTCGAGCACGCCGTGCGCCAGCAAGCGCCCTACGACGCCGTGCTCTCGCTCCATCGCGTCGAGGTAGCCGTGGCCGTCGCGCCGGCCGATCGTGTCGCCGGCGACGAGGTGGTGCAGGACGAAGTCGTGCAGGACGACGGCACCGGGCTGCCGTCGCAACGCGTCCAGGATCCAGCCGTGGGCGTCCGGGTTGTTGCCGATGTGGTAGACGGCAAGGTCCGTGCCGCGCGGCGGGCGCTTGGTCCCGCGCTTCACGACGTGGACGTCGAGGCGCTCGCGGAGAGCCGGCAGGAGGAGCGCGGAGTAGTCGGCGATCCCCGACGGCTCGGGCGGCATCGGTGAGAAGTACGCAACCCTCACGAGAAGAGCCTCGCGATCGCGCGATCCCAGGTTACTTCGTCCGCAAGCGCTTTCCCGGCTCTTCCGAACGCAGCGGCCTCGTCCTCGTGCTCGCGCAGCCAGGCCGCCGCGCTGCCGATCTCGGCGGCGTCGGGCCGGACGACGAGCCCCGTCCGGCGGTCCGAGACGACGTCGAGCGGCCCGCCCGCGTCGATGGTCGTGATCACCGGCTTGCCCGAGAGGAACGCCTCGAACGGCCCCATCCCGAAGTCCTCGTCGACCGGCGCGTAGTAGACCGACGAGCAGGTCGCATAGAGCTCCGCCAGCCGCACGGGGTCGACGCGTCCCTCGAAGCGAACGCGGCCGTCGAGCCCGCGGGTGCGCGCGATCTCCTCGAGCCGCTCGCGGTCGGGGCCGTCCGAGGCGATCACGACGTCGAATCCCGGCTCGAGCGCCGCGGCCTCGAGCAGCAGGTCGATCCGCTTGGCCCGGTCGAGCCGGCTTGCGGAGAGGACGAACCCGTGCGACGGCGACGAGTGGTACGGGAGCGCCTGGGGCGGATGCGGCAGCACTTCTGCGTGGAGACCCGTCGACCGCTCGAGGCGCCCCGCGACGTTCGCCGACGTCGCGAAGAGGCGCGTCGCCTCGCCGAGCGCGCGCCGGTCGAGCTCCTGCACCTGCCGGCGGAGCGCACGGTCCTCCGGGGACGGGCCGAATTGCCCGAGCTCGGTGCCGTCGAGCTCGTAGGCCTGCCGGAACTGGTGCACGAGCCACACGCGCTTCTCGCGGTGGCGCACGACGTAGGACGGGAACTTCGTCGCAATCACGACGTCGATCGGGCGGCCGTCCGCCTCCTCGAGGTCGAGCATCCGCCAGAGGAACGCCTGGGTCAGCACGCGCGCGCCCGGGTACCACTTGAACGGCACCGAGACGAGGTCGGCCTCGTGCCCGCGCACGCGAAGCTCGGCGACGAGCTCGTCGGTGAAGATCTCGGCGCCGCCTCTCGCAAAGGGCACCTGGGGCCGAAGGACGGCGATGCGCATGACCCGGGTCTAGCGCGGATCCGCGGCGCGATGCCGCGCCAGCTCCGCCTCGAGTGCCGCGACGCGCTGCTCGAGGTCGTCGACCAGACGCAGCGCGGCTGCATTGAAGGAGCGCTGGTCGTACGCGAGCGGCTCGACGTACCAGCGCATCAGCTTGCGGAGGACGGCCTTGACCGGTGTCCCGAGACCGCCCCGGAAACCCGGTCGCAGCCGCAGCGGCCGGTCGGCGGACACGGGCCAGAGACGCTCCGCCTCCGCGCGTGCGGCCCGCCTGTCGTCCGGCTCCCCCGCTGCCCCCGGATCGGCGCCGGAGCGCCGGATCTCCTCCTTGAGCGCCGCGAACAGCGCGTCGACGTCGACCTCCTCGGTCGACGGAAAGCCGTTGTCCGTCGCCTCGTCCGGCACGATGCAAGTCTAGTTCGCGAGCAGGATTCCGCAGGAGCGGAATCCTGCCGCTGCGGCCTCCGGCGCCCGACTACCATCGCGCGATGCTCGTCGGCCTGCCGCTCCTGACCCTCGTGCCCGGGATCTCGGGCGGGAGCGAGACGTATGCGCGCGAGCTCTGCCGCGGGCTGGCGCGAGTCGGGGCGCACGACTACGAGGCCCTCGTCCCGACGCTCGCGCCCGACGCCGCGAGCGGGCTGCCGTCCGTCGTCGCCGCCGGGTACCCCGCGTCGACGTCGACGCCGGGGCGGCTCCGTGCAATGGGGAGCACCCGGCTCCGGCCCGGCGCGCTCCGCAGGCAGCTCGAGCGCGCAGACGTCGTCCACTACCCGCTCACCGTGCCTGTCCCGCCCGCGGGCAGGCCCACCGTGCTGACCCTCCTCGACGTGCAGCACCTCGACCTGCCGGAGCTCTTCCCGCGCGGCGAGCGGCTCTTCCGCCGGCTCGCGTACGACCGCACCGCACGCAGCGCCGGTCACGTCGTGGTGATCAGCGAGTGGGTCAAGGAGCGGGTCGTCGAGCGCCTCGGCCTCGAGCCCGAGCGCGTCCATGCGATTCACCTCGGCGTCGACCACGAGCGCTTCTCGCCCGACGCTGGCGTCGACCACGAGCCCTTCCTCCTCTACCCCGCCCGGCCCTGGCCGCACAAGAACCACGCGCGCCTGTTCGAGGCGTTCGCGCGGGTGCGCGAGGACCGTCCCGACCTGACGCTCGTCCTCACCGGCGTCGGGCATGACCCCGATGCGCTGCCCGAAGGGATCGAGACGCGCGGCGGCGTCTCGACGGACGAGCTCGTCTTGCTCTATCGACGCGCCTCGGCGCTCGTCTTCCCGAGCCTCTACGAGGGCTTTGGCCTGCCACCTGTCGAGGCGATGGCCTGCGGCTGCCCGGTCGCCGCGTCCGACGCAGGGTCGCTCCCCGAGGTGGTCGGCGACGCCGCCGTCCTCTTCGACCCGCGCGAGCCGGCGTCGATCGCCGCAGGGATCTCGGAGGCGCTCGCCCGCGCCGACGAGCTGCGGCAGCGCGGTCTCGCCCGCGCGGCGGGCTTCACCTGGGACGCCACCGCCCGCGCCCACGACCGCGTCTACGAGGCGGCGTTCTCCGCCTGAAGCCGCACGCGGTCGGCGTCGACCATCATCCGCATCAGCTCGTCGAGGCGCATTTCCGGTTGCCATCCGAGCACGCGCCGTGCCTTCGACGCGTCCCCGACGAGGTCGTGGAGCTCGGCGGAGCCACGGTAGAGCGCCGGATCGCTCCGCACGTGGTCGCGCCACTCGAGAGAGACGGCCTCGAAGGCGCACGCGACGAGCTCCTCGACCGAATGCGACTCGCCGGTCGCGACGATGTAGTCGCCGGGCTCGTCGTGCTGGAGCATCAGCCACATGGCCCGGACGTAGTCGCCGGCGTATCCCCAGTCGCGGCGCGCGGAGAGGTCGCCGAGCACGAGCTCGCGCTCCAGTCCGAGCGAGATCGCGGCCGCCGCGCGCGCGACCTTGCGGGGGAGGAAGTCGACCGGACGCAGCGGCGACTCGTGGTTGTAGAGGATCCCGCAGCACGTGAACATGCCGTAGCGGCGGCGGTAGCTCGACGTGATGAAGTGGGCGTACGTCTTCGCGACGCCGTAGGGCGTCAGCGGGCTCGGCGCCGTTTCCTCCGTCTGGGGCGTCTCGCGCGGCTCGCCGAAGATCTCGCTCGAGGAGGCCTGGTAGAAGCGGATCGACGGATCGACCTCGCGAATCGCCTCGAGCATCGACGTCGCGCCGACTGCGGCGAACTCGGCCGTCAGGATCGGCTCGTCCCACGACCGCGGGACGAACGAGGGCGCCGCGAGGTTGTAGACCTCCCCCGGCCCGGTCGCGCGGAGCGCCGCGACGAGCGAATCGCGATCGAGGAGGTCGGCCGCGACGAGCTCGATCGACGCGCGGAGCTCACCCAGGCTTTCGGCGTAGGCGGCCGGCTCGCGCCGCACGATTCCCGCTACCTCGTAGCCGTGGTCGATGAGGAGACGCGCGAGGAGCGCTCCGTCCTGGCCGCCGACCCCGGTGACGAGGGCACGCTTGCTCATGCCGGCGGCCGGGTCGCGATCACGACCAGCTCGATGCCCTCGCCGTCGGTGACGACCTCGAATCCCTCGGCGCGCACGACGTCCGGCAGATCCCGACCGAAGTCGGTGTGGACGAGCATGTCGGCCTTGCGCGTGACGAGCGCGAACGGGCCGCCGCCGCGCCCGTGGTGCTCGGGCTCGAGCCCGTCCCGCGACCGCGTCGCCGCGAGCGCGGGGTCGACGGGAACCGTGAAGACGTGCCGCCCGCCCGGACGCAGCACGCGGCGCGTCTCCCGCAGTGCCAGGCGCGGGTCGGAGACGTGCTCGAGCGTCTCGGAGGTCAGCACGAGGTCGAACGTCCCGTCGTCCCAGCTGAGCGCCTGGATGTCCTCCTGCGGATACTCGACGTGGACGAGCCCCGGCGCCTCCGCGAGGTAGGGATGCATCCGCCCGATGCTGTTGATCTCGGCGATCCGGAGCGCACGGAACGCATCCTCACGGACCAGCTCGGCGAGCGTCTGCGCACCGGCCCCGTAGAGACCGACGAGGACCTCCGCGATGCGGCGGACGCGCAGGCTGCACCCGCAGTGCTCGCAGAAGCGGCTCTCGCGGTCGGCGAGCGCGGGGCCGTAGCGCCGCCGGAGGTCGCGCGAGAGCACCCAGCTGTTCCGCACGAGTCGGCCCTCGACGCCGCAGACGGCGCAGCGTCCACGGCCGTCGTGGCGCCGGTCGCCGACGGACCGGAGGTGGAGGAGAAGCCAGAGCCCCGGGTCGTCTCGTACGCGGGCCACCTCAGGCTCCTCTCGCGCCGAGCCGGCCGCGACGGGCGTCGCGAAGGCCGTCCCCCACGGCACGCAACCCGTCGGCGCGGCGCGGGGAGCGGAGGGCTTGCACGGCGAACGCAGCCGCCGCCTCGGCCCGCCTGCGCAGCGTGCCGAGGCTGCCTGCGTTCGCGTTTCGTTCTGCGACGGTGAGGCCGTTCCGCAGCGCGTAGTACAGCGAGTCGGGCGATGCCGCACCTCCCGTCGAGGCCGACACCCGATGGTGGACGACGCTTGCCGGGACGACCACGATCCGCAGCCCGGCGCGCCGAGCGCGGAGCGACCAGTCGACGTCCTCGGCGTAGGCGAAGAGCGTCTCGTCGAGCGGGCCGACCTCTTCGAGCGCGGCACGAGGAATCAGCATCGCCCCGCCGCAGGCCCGCTCGGTCTCGTACGGCGCGGTATCCGGCGGGAGCCGCGGACCGCCGTACCCGGTGTGTCGGCCCTGGTGGCCGCGGCGGGGGTCGTAGCTCGCACCCGCGTACCAAACGCGACCCGTGGCGCTGTCGAGGATCTGCGCGCACGCGGCTCCGACGAGGGCGCCGCACGCAGCATGGGCGAGCGGCTCGAGAAAGCCGGGCTCGACCGTCGCGTCGTTGTTGAGCAGGAGGACCGCATCCGCCCCGCCGTCTAGCGCGGCGTCGACCCCGGCGTTCACCCCGCCGGCAAAGCCGCGGTTCTCGCCCAGCCGGAGCAGGCGCACGTCGGGGAACTCGGTCGCCACCGCCTCCGGCCCTCCGTCGGTCGAGCCGTTGTCGACGACGACGATCGACAGCTCGGGGTATGTGGCGCGGTGCAGCGACCGAAGGCACGCGAGCGTGTCCTCTCGTCCGTTCCAGCCGAGGACGACGGCGGAGACGCGCGGCGTCACGCGAGCTCCCGCAGGTAGTGCCATGCCGAGCGCAGCCCGACGGGGCGGACGAGCGCGAGCACCGCGGCCGACAGCGCGAGCCCGGCCGCCGCAGCTGCTGCCGGGCCGAGGAGCGCGCCCGCAGGGACGAAGCCCGCGACCGCGCAGCCCGCCACGACCGCGATCGCCACTGCGAGCCGGCGGATCGTCGAGCGGGCCGCGTGGAGGAACGTGAGCATCCAGCCGAACGCGACGGCCGTCGAGACGGCGAGCGCGACCGCGAGCCCGTCGAGCCCGGCGAGCGCCTGGCCGGCGAACGCGAGCGGCACGTGGATCGCGAGCACGACGGCGCCGACGAGTGGGAGCCGGGTGCCACGTCCGGCGACGAACACGAGCGGGAACGTGACGGACAACGCGACCGAGGCGACCATGTATGGGGCCATCGCCACGACGAGCCGCGCGATCTGGGCGCCGACGTCGTCGCCGTAGGCGTGGCCGAGCACGCGCCCGGCTATCTCGGCTCCGGCGACGGCGAAGATCCCCGCGGTCGCGGCGACGGCGAGCAGCGCGGGCCACGACGACGCCTCGACGTGCCGCGCGACACGCTGCGGCTCGAGACCGAGCCGCGTGAGCGGCACCGCCGTGACGAGCCCCACAGAGGAGGCGCTGATCCCGACGACCGCGGCCGCGATCAGATATGCGTAGCCGAAGCTCGTCACGGAGCCGACGCCCTCCCGCGCGGCGATCGGAAGGCAGACGAGGTAGATCGCCTGCAGGGCGAACGGCAGCGCTGCCCCGGAGCCGAGCTCTCGCAGTCTCTGTCCCGCGCCGCGCACGTCTGTGCGGGCGGCACCCGCGGGCATCCGCTCCCGGCGCGCGCGGCGCCAGAGCCAGAGCGCCATGAGGGACGTCGCGAGCACGGCGTTCAGCGCCATTCCCCACGCGACCGCCTCGGTGCGGTTCGCGTCGATGCGGACGAGGAGCACGAGTAGGCCCGTCACGCTGCCCGCGATGAACGCGACCGCCGGCACGACGTAGTCGTCGAGCGCCGCGAGCGTGCTCGCCAGCAGGCCGGCCGTGAACTGCCCGAGCCCCGCGACGACCATCCAGGGCAACGCCGCCGCGGCCGCGTCGACCGCCGCGTCGGGCCCGAACCCCGTCAGCAGCTCGGCGATCGGGCGTGCGGCGACCACCGTCACGAGGAGCAGCGGCACGGCCACGATGCCCACGGCGAGCGCGTACGACGCCGTCTCCGACGAGAGCCGCCCGGCCTCGCGCGCCCGCGCGAGCGACGGCAGGACGGTCACCCTGACGGCTGTGGCTGCCAGCGCGAGGACGATGAACACGCCGTACGCCGCGAAGAAGCCGTCCGTCTCCGCCGTGCGTCCGAGCTTTCGGGCGATGACGACGCCGACCACCGCTGCAAGCCCCGTCTGCACGGCGATCCCGACCGCCGTGACGGCGCCCGTGACGAGTGACCCGAGCCCGGTCCGATTCGCGTCCGTCCGCACCGCGCGAAGCCTACGGCCCGCGCCATACGACTCCTCGTCTAGCTTTCGGCCGTGCGCGTTCTCGTCACCGGCGGCGCAGGGTTCCTCGGCTCGCGCCTGGCGGAGCGTCTCGAGAGCGAAGGACACGACGTCGTGGTCTCGCGGCGGCGCGACCACGACCTGACCTCGATGGATGACACGGCGCAGCTCTTCGACGAGACGAAACCCGAGCTCGTCTTCCATCTCGCCGCCGAGGTCGGTGGGATCGGCGCGAACAGGGCCAACCCCGGCCGCTACTGGTACGCGAACCTGATGATGGGCGCGCACGTGCTCGAGCAGGCACGGATCCATGCGACCCGGAAGCTCGTGATCGCGGGCACGATCTGCTCGTACCCGAAGCTCGCGCCCGTCCCGTTCCTCGAGGAGGACCTCTGGAACGGCTACCCGGAGGAGACGAACGCGCCGTACGGCGTGGCGAAGAAGGCCGTCCTGGTCGGCGCGCAGGCCTACCGCGAGCAGTACGGCACGAACTCGATCTTCCTGCTCCCGGTCAACCTCTACGGCCCGGGCGACAACTTCGACCTCGAGACCTCCCACGTCATCCCTGCCTTGATCCGCAAGATGGTCGAGGCCCAGGAGCGGGGCGAGCCCGATGTGGTGCTCTGGGGCGACGGCACGCCGACCCGCGAGTTCCTGTACGTGGACGACTGCGTGGAGGGTCTCGCGCTCGCGGCGGAGCGGTACGACGGAGCCGATCCCGTCAACCTCGGCACCGGCGAGGAGATCGCGATCGGAGACCTCGCGCGGCTCGTGCGCGACGCAACCGGCTTCACCGGGACGATCCGGTGGGACACGTCGAAGCCGAACGGCCAGCCACGCCGCAGGCTCGACACGACCCGCGCCGAGGAGCTCTTTGGGTTCACGGCCGCGGTGCCGCTGGAGGAAGGACTCGCCCGGACGGTCGCGTGGTACCGGGAGACCCACGAGACGTGAGCGCGACGGCGGCCGAGGCCCGCCCGAATCCGGTACTCACCTGGCTTGGCCGGGCGGCGAACGCCGTCGCGCGGCACGTGGTCGTCGCGCTCGTGGCCGTCGTCGGCTTCCAGGTCCTCGCCACGGTCGCGCTCGTCTTCTCCGTCAACCGCAACGGCTGGCTGACCTACCAGGGCGGCGACCAGATCTGGCTCGTCACGGCGGGGTGGCTCCTCGGCAAGGGGATGGTGGGCTACGCCCTGACCGGGCACGGCTGGCCGATGCTCCTCGCGCCGCTGACGTGGATCACGGGCTCGAGCTCGGTGCAGCTCCTGCCGCTGACGACCGTGCTGCAGGTCGGCCTGCTCGCGCCGGTCGCGACGCTCGCGGTGTACGACATCGGCGCTCGTCTGGCCGGACGACTCGCCGGCGTGTGGTGCGCAGCGGCGTTCGCGGTCGCCCCGTTCGTCGCGATCCCGTACTTCGTCCAGCGCTACCACGACTCGTGGGTCGACCAGTTCCTGCCGCAGGCGCTCGGGCTGACGCAGCAGGCCGACTTCCCCTCGGTCGTCGCCGTGCTCGTGTCGGTCGCGTTCACCGTTCGCGCGTTCCGCGCCTTCGCGTACCGCGAGGCCGTGCTCGCGGGAACGTTTGCCGGTGTCGCGCTCGCGTTCAAGCCGGCCAATGCGCTGTTCCTCGCCGGGCCGCTCGTGGGGCTCGCGCTCGCGCGCCGCTGGACCCACCTGCCGCTCTTCCTCGTGTCGCTGGCGCCCGCGCTCATCGCGCTCACGATCTGGAAGGCCCGCGGCCTCGGCGAGGTGCCGCTCTTCGCCCAGGGGGAGGCGACCCGGCTCGCGGCGGGGCTCGACGACCCGATCATGGTGTCCGCCACCAGCTGGCTCGACCGCACCGTGCGCCTCGACCTCGACACGTGGCGCGAGAACATGTCGAACATCCGCGAGTTCACGTGGAGCGCGCGCGTGCTGCAGTTCCTGCCCCTGGCGGGCGCGATCGCCGTCGCGCGCCGGTCCGTCCCCGCCGCCGGGCTCCTCCTGACCTGGCTGCTCGG
>DASUZN010000155.1:0-9924 GCA_036376855.1 Gaiella sp.
CGGCTCCTCGTCCGCGCCGGAGAGCAGCGGCTGATGCGGATCGGGTTCGACCTCCACGACGGCCCGATCCAGGACGTCCTCTCGCTCGGCGCCGAGGTCACGCTCCTCCGTGACCAGGTGTATCCCTTCATCACGGACACCCACCGGGAGCGCGCGGCGGGGCGCTTCGACGACATCCTCGCGCGCGTCACCGAGCTCGACAGGCAGCTTCGCGAGCTCTCGCGGTCGCTCGAGTCGCGCAGCATCATCACGCGCCCGCTCGGCGAGATCCTCCATCGCGAGGTCGACGCGTTCGCGGAGCGGACGGGGATCGAGACGCGCCTCGAGATCCGCGGCGACCCCGAGTCGCTGACGTCCGCCCAGCGGATCGCCGTCTACCGGGCGATCCAGGAGTCGCTCTCGAACATCCGCGAGCACTCGGGCGCGTCGACGGTCGAGATCCGGCTCCGGATGCGACGGGCGTCGATCGAGGTGCGCGTCACGGACGACGGCCACGGGTTCGAGGTCGGACGTGCGCTCGCACGGGCGGCGCAGCGGGGCCGCCTCGGCATCGTCGGGATCGGCGAGCGCGTCCGGATGCTCGGCGGGACGTTCGAGATCGACAGCGCGCCGGGCGGGCCGACGATCCTCACGTTCGCCTTGCCTCGGGTCTCGCCGGACGACCGGTCGGCCTTCCGCTAGGCCAGAACGATGAAGGGGAGGGCACCGCCGCCGGTCGCCCTCCCCAACTCTCTGCTCCCCCCGGCCCCCACTCCGGGGTGAACAGCTTTCGTCGTGGGACCCCTACAGTCGGGTGTGGTCTCCCTTTCGATCGCCGGACGCCGGGTTTCCCGCGCTCCGCCCCTCTCGGGCGAGTCCCGACGTGCAGCGCGTCGAAGGAGACGGCCTCGCCGCGGCGGCCGCCAGCGCCGCAGCGAGTCTGTTTGCCGTCAACACCACACATCTGTCCGATTCCACTGACCGCGTCCCTGTCGACCCTGCCGTCGTCGTCCGCGCCACCGACGGCTCGGCCGCATGAGCCGTCGGGATGACGAGGAACTGGCCGGTCGACGTGGTACGTGGATTCACTGTGATCATCTGTTCGTGATTGCCCTTCACCGATGTAGATGCGCACCCGACGCGGAACTTGCGAATTCAGATGTAAGGACTCTGTAAGGGGGATGCGCGGGCAGCGAGAATCCCTGAACGTGAGCGCGGGTCATGGCAGCCACTGAGACCAGCACCCGCGCCGCTGCGGCGCTGGACGACCTCTACCGCCACCACGTCGGCGAGGTCTACCGCTACACGTATGCGGTCCTCGGGAACCACGCAGACGCAGAGGACGTCACCCAGACGACGTTCGTGAACGCGCTCCGGGCGCTCGAGCGCGGCGAGGAGCCGCGCAACTCGTCGGCGTGGCTGATCGCGATCGCGCAGAACGTCGTCCGGCAGCGCTGGCGCCAGGCAGCGGCGCGGCCGGCAGAGGTCGAGCTCGACAGGGATGTCCCGGTGGTGGAGGGCGAGGAGGACATCGAGGTCGACGAGCTCGTTCGCGCGCTCCAGCGCATCCCTCCGTCGCAGCGTGAGGCGCTCGTCATGCGGGAGCTCGAGGGACGCTCGTACAACGAGATCGCCGAGCTGCTGGGCCTCACGACGGCCGCGCTCGAGACGCTGCTCTTCCGCGCCCGGCGATCGCTGGCCGAGGAGCTCGAGAACCTCGTCACGTGCCAGAGCGCGCAGCTCGCACTGTCGAAGCAGCTCGACGGGAGGCTCGGGCGGAAGGAGCGGCGCCGGCTCGAGGACCACCTCGCCGAGTGCCAGGACTGCGCACGGCTGGCCGAGATGCAGCGGCGCCAGCGGCGGGCATTCAAGGGTCTCGCGGTCATCCCCATCCCGGTCGGGCTCGCGCTCTTCAAGGGCGCGCCGAGCGCGTCCGCCGCGTCTTCGCTACCGACGATCGGGCTCGCGTCGACGGGCACCGGCGCAAACGGCACGGGCGGCGCCGCGGGAGCCGCAGGCGCGGGAGCTGCCGGTGGCGCTGCCACGAGCACTGGTGGTGCAGCCGTCGGCGGGTCGCTGGTCGCCGCCGCGCTCAAGGTCGCTGCCGTCATCGTGACGGCGACTGTCGCGACCGGTGTCGCGTACAAGGGCGTGCAGGCCCTCGATGGATCAGGCCCGCCTGCCGCGGCAGGCCCCGGCGCGCACCATGCGACGAAGCCGGTGCAGCGCGGCGGTGGCTCGTCGAGCGCCGCCAGCGGGGCGACGCCGGCACAGGACACGGCGAACTCTGGGAGCGCGTCGACCGACGCGACCGATACACCCACCGACCACGGGCAGAGCGCCGTGCTGGACGCGCACGCGAGCGCGTCCGGTGCGTCCGGCGCGGACGACACGTCCCCGGCCGGCGACTCCGGGAACGCTCCGGCGCAACCGGCGTCCGGAGCGGGCGATCAGGCGTCCTCGCCTCCGACGGGACCGGCAGCGCCTCCGGCATCCGGCCCGCCGGCATCGAGCTCTCCGCCGTCGAGCCCCTCGCCTTCCCCGCCGTCTGCGACACCGCCTGGAGGCTCCGACGGCGCGGCGCCGCCGGCCGGTGCAACGCCGCCTTCCGACCAGGGCCAGCCGGGCCAAGGCGCGTCGGATCCGGGCTCTGGCCCCGGCGGGTCGACGGGCGATTCGGGATCGACCGGTGGCGCAGGAGCGGGTGACACGAGCGGTTCGGCCGGCGACTCGGGTGCCGGCGGGTCGCCCGGTCAGACGGGTTCCGACGGCTCGACAGGCGGTTCCGGGGACACCGGCTCCGGCGGATCGACCGGAGGCACCGGCGGATCCGGCTCGGGCGGGAACGTCAACCCCGGTACGGGCTGCCCGGGCCAGGGCAACGGCCCCGGCAATGGCGCCGGCTGCGGTATCGGCAATGGAAGCGGCCAGGGCAACGGCGGCGACGGCGGCAACACCGGCGCGGGCAACCCGAGCACCGACAAGAGCGGAACCGCCGCGCCCCCCGCTGAAGGCACTGACGGAAGCACGGGCACCGACGGCAGCGCGAGCATTCCCGGCGACGACGCCTCCGGCGGAAACGCGACCGAGCCGGGTGACGGCGCCACGGGCGGCGACGGTGCGACCGCCGGAACCCCCGGAGATGGCGGAGCCGGCGGCAACGCTGCCGAGCCCGGCACCGGAGGTGACGGTGGCAACGCAGGCACCCCGGACGACGGTGGCACCGGCGGTACCGGCGGCGACGGCGGGCAGGGCGCGCCCGGCGCGGGCACGACCGACCCTGGAGCCGGTGGCGACCAGGCGGCACCGGGCGGCGACCAGGCGGCACCGGGCGGCGACCAGGCGGCACCGGGTGGCGACCAGGGGTCCGGCCCGGGTTGGGGCTGGCGCTGGTTCTGGCTCCTCGGCTGGATCTGGGGCCGGTGGGGCTAGAGGCCTGAACGCCCAGGGCGTGGCTTCAGCCTCGCCCTGCTTCTGACCCACACCCACGTACCCCCAAAAGGGGGGACGCACCCCGCGGAGCGGTTGGACGATAAAGTATTGGATGCTCCGCTCTCGGACATGGTTTGTGCTGCTCGCGGTCGTGATGGTCTTCGCGGCCGGCTCGACCGCATCGGCGACGACGACCACTCGAGCAGAGGCGTCGACCGTCACGCGGGCGGCGTCGCTCGAGGAGCTCGTCCTCCGGCAGGTCAACGAGGTCAGGGCCGCAAGGCACCTGGCGCCGTTCGCCGCATCACGTGCTCTCTCACGATCCGCTGCAGGGCATTCCCGCGCGATGCTGACCCGCGGGTTCTTCGCGCACGAGTCGGCGAACGGCATGTCGTTCTCGAGCCGGATCCGGGCGTTCTACGGCCCGCGCTCGTCCACCTGGACGGTTGGTGAGAACCTCGCGATGTTCGGCGGCATGACCCCGACGGCTGCTGCGGTCGTCGACGCGTGGATGGGCTCGCCGGGACACCGGGCGAACCTGCTCCGCGGGGCGTTCCGAGAAGCCGGCGTCGCCGTGATGTTCAACCCCGCCGCGGGCGGGGTGTTCGGGGGCGAGGCGACCTGGGTCGTCACCCTCGATCTCGGCCGGCGTTAGGGGCCCGGCACCGTTAGGTGCCTGACCCCAGCCAAGCCCTGAACTACGCTGCAGGAAGAGCGCGAAACGCCGAGTGCCGAGGGTCGATCGCGCGGTTGAAACCGCGCTCCCACTCGACGATCACTGCGCCGTTGGCCTCGATCTCGCGGACGACGCCGCGATCTCCGGCCCGAAGCTCCGTGTCCGAGTCGGACACGAGCTCGATGCGACTGCCGATCCGGACGCCCGCAGCGATCCGCGCGGCAAGAAGACGTGCGCCGATTGCATCCATGGTCACGTTCTACGCGGGATCCCCACTCCAATCCTCCCCCGGAGGGATGAGTTCCCCCACCCTTTTGGGGAGGAGATGGTCCAGCTGCACCGAACGGAGGAACGCGCTGGCGGCTCATTCGAACTCGACGGCTGAGAATGTGCCGCCGGCGCTTCGACGCATGAGTGAACGAGCCACGAAGACGAGTCCCGAATGGGAGCAGTCGCCGGGCCGAACGCCGGACCCGCAACCTCGTAAGCGCCTCCGCGGCTTGTTCATGCCGACCGACGCCGCCGACGAGGTCGCGAACCTCCTCGCCGAGCACGGCAAGGAGCTCGAGGAGCGCTCGGCGCAGATCCGGGAGGCAGTAGTGGCGCTCGAGCATCGCGAGGAACGCGCCCGTGAGCTTCACTTCCGGGTCGAGCAGGTGCTCCGCGACGGCGCCCTCGAGCTCGATCTCCGGCAAGCCGAGCTGAGCAACCGTTCCGCCGAGCTCGACCAGCGCGAAGCCGCGGTCGAGCAGGCCGAGGAACAGGTCGAGAGCAGACGCAGGACGCTCGGAGCGGTGGAGCTCCGCACAGCTGCGGCCGCGCGTCGGGAGGACGCCGTCCGGCTGCGTGAGCAAGAGGTCGAACGTCGCGCCTCCGAGCTTGCCGAGCGTGCACAGGAGCTCGACGATCTGAGCCGGTCGCCCACACCTGCTGCTTCGAGGGCCGTCCGCGAGGACGAGCACGTCGCGCTGGTGAGCACACCCGACCGGTACCGCCTCGTCGTCTGTCCAGGGCCGCCTCCCGACCCTGGCTCGATCGTCGAGCTCGACGATGTCCGATATCGCATCGTTCGCCTGACCGCCTCACCGCTCCCGGACGACGACCGGAGCTGCGCTCTGCTCGAGGCGGATCTCGAAGGCCCCGGCTAAGCCGGGCTCAGCCCAGCCAGGCGTCGAGCAACGCGTCGCCGAAGAAGAGCGCGACGATCGCTCCGGCCGCGAGCGCAGGCACGTATGGCATCGTCGCCGTCCGCCCCTTCGACCCCTTGCGCACGAGGACGACGAGGGCCGGGATCATGCCGAGCAGCGTCCCCGCGAAGAGTGCGACGGCGACCGGGTAGCCGAGCCAGGCCCCGAGGAAGGCGGCGAGCTTGACGTCGCCCATCCCGAGACCGGCCGGGTACACGAGGGCGAGGAGGAGGAAGAAGCCCCCAGCGCCGAGCGCCGACACGATCCACTCGGGCGACGGGTCGCGAATCGTCTGCACGACGAGGGCGACGACGAGCGCGGGCACGACGATCCGGTTGGGGACGATCCGCCGCTCGATGTCGATCAGGGTCAGCGCCACGACGACCGCGCAGCCGAGCGCGTTCACGAGCGCCTCGACGGTCAGACCGTCAGCCCACACGCAGCATGCGCCGAGGACGAGCCAGGCGACGACGGCGAGAGCGCGCAACCGCACAACATCGGTTTCACCGCGACGCCCCTCGAGTCCTCTCCCTCGCACGAGGGACGTGAATCCCCCAGGCGGGTAACGGCCGCGCGGCGGAGGCCCGACGACGATCCGGGCACTGCGGAGCACGCGCCCGCTCCTTGGCGTCGGGGCGCGAGAAACAGAGGGGGAACGTGCGGAACGGGCACATGCGGCTGCCTGACCGACGCTGGCTTGTATGGCCGGCTGCGGCGGTATGCCTGATCGGGATGGGCGGGATCGCGGCGCTCGACCTGAGCCGCACGAACCGCCCCGTCGCGGCGTTCGCGCTCGCGATGGCGATCACGGCCATGGCGGGCGCGGCGACGACGCTCCTCGTCACGCGCCTCATCGCGGCGCAACGGGCGGCGCTGCGTGACGGTCTCACCGGGCTTCCGAACCGCGCCCTCCTCGACGACCGCGTCTCCCAGGCACTCGCCCGCTCACGCCGGACCGGCGAGCCCTTCGCGCTGCTGATCGTCGACCTGGACGGATTCAAGGGCGTCAACGACATCCGCGGACACGAGACCGGGAACGAGGTCCTTCGCACGATCGCGCGCCGCCTCGAATCGGTCATCCGCGAGACCGACACGGTCGCGCGGGTGGGCGGCGACGAGTTCGTCGTCCTCTCGCTCGGGACCGACGGCGACGACGAAGCGGCTGTGCTCGCCGGGCGGCTCCGGCAGGCCCTGCGACGGCCATACAGGGTCGGCGGCGCGCTCGTCGAGCTCGACGCTTCCGTCGGTTGGGCGCTCTTCCCGCACGACGGGCTCACGCCCGCCGACCTCCTCGCGCGCGCGGACGGGCAGATGTACGCGACCAAGCGCGACACCAGCGAGGAATCGGTGATCGCCCGTCCGCCTCTCGACGGGGGCATCGTGCGCGATCTGGAGCACGCGCTCGAACAGGGCGAGATCGTCGTCCACTACCAGCCGATCGTGGAGCTGCCCTCGAGCGTCGTCCGCTCGGTCGAGGCGCTCGTGCGCCAGGTCCGCGGCGACAACCTCGTCGGGCCGGCGGAGTTCGTCCCTCACGTCGAGCGCACGCCGCTCGTCCGCACACTCACGCTCGCCGTCGCGCGCGACGCGCTGCGGCGGCTCCACGAGTGGGAAGCCCGCGGGCACGTGCTCGACGCCGCGATCAACGTCCCGTATCGCATGATCGACGACGGGGAGCTGATCGCCGGGCTCGAGGATCTGCTCGACAAGGCGCAGATGGCGCCCGAGCGGCTCACCCTCGAGGTCGTTCCTTCCGGTCCGGGCGCCGGCTCGGAGCTCGACGCCACGGTGATCCGTCATCTCAAGGAGCTGGGCGTCCGGCTCTCGCTCGACGACCTCGGCCGGGCGTCATCGGTCGCGGCGATCCGGATGCTTCCGCTGCACCAGGTGAAGATCGACTCGATGTTCCTCCACGAAGCGGGCCGCGGCGGGCCGGCGGACGCGATCGTCAGGTCACTCGTGGGCCTCGCGCACGGTCTCGGTCTCGAGACGGTCGCGGAGGGCATCGAAAGCAAGCTCGCACTGGAGGCGGCCATCTCGCTCGGCTGCGACTACGCCCAGGGCTTCTACCTCGGGCATCCCATGCCCGCCGACCGGTTGTCGGACTGGCTCGCCGGCACGTGGCCGGTCGTCGCGGTCGCGACCTGACGCTAGACGGTGCGTGTCCCGCCGGGCTTCCAGAGCGGCTCGGCGACGCCGGCAAGCGCGTTCGCGGCGCGGGCGAGGATGAAGAGAAGGTCGGAGAGCCGGTTCAGGTAGACGACCACCAGCGGGCCGAGATCCTGGTCGCGCGCGGCGCGCAACGCATCCCGCTCCGCGCGGCGGCAGATCGTCCGCGCAACGTGGAGACGCGCCGCCGCCTCCGTCCCGCCCGGAAGCACGAAGCTCCGGAGCTCGGGGAGATCGGCGTTCAACCCGTCGCAGTCCTCTTCGAGCCGATCGATCATCGACTGCTCGACGCGGAGGCGGCCCTCGACCCCGGCCGGTACGGAGAGGTCGGCGCCCAGGTCGAAGAGCTCGTTCTGTACGCGTGCGAGCACCTGACGCAGCGCATCCGGCACGTCCCCGGCGAGAAGGACGCCGAGTGCGGCGTTGAGCTCGTCGACGGTGCCGAACGCCTCGATGCGACCGTCGAGCTTCGAGACGCGAGTTCCGTCGCCGAGCGACGTCTCCCCCGCGTCGCCCCCGCGCGTGTAGATCTTGGTCAGCCGAACCGGCTCGTCCCGCGCCCGCGGCATGACTCAGGCGCCTCTCGCGTCCGCTCCGCGGAGCAGCTCCCGCGAGATCACGATGCGCTGGATCTCGCTGGTGCCCTCGTAGATCTCCGTGATCTTCGCGTCACGGTAGAAGCGCTCGGCCGGAAACTCGCGCGTGTAGCCGTAGCCGCCGAGCACCTGGATCGCCTCCTGGCTCGCACGCACGGCGACCTGGGACGCAAACAGCTTCGCCATCGCGCCCTCCGATCCGTGCGGGAGCCCCGCCTGCTTGAGCCAGGCTGCGCGCAGCGTCAGCTGGCGCGCCGCCGCGATCTCGGTCGCCATGTCCGCGAGCTTGAAGCGGATCGCCTGGAAGTCCGCGATGCGCGTGCCGAACTGCTCGCGCTCGAGCGCGTAGGTCGTTGCGGTGTCGAGCGCGGCCTGCGCGATCCCGACGGCCTGGGCCGCGATCCCGATCCGCCCGCCGTCGAGCGTCGCCATCGCGACGACGAAGCCCTTGCGCTCCTCGTGGAGCATCCGGTCGCCGTCGACGAGCGCCTCGTCGAGACGCAGGTCGGCCGTCGACGACGAATGGAGGCCGAGCTTCTCCTCCTCGCGCGTCACCTCGACGTGCTCGGCGTCGAGCAGGAAGGCCGAGACGCCGCGCGCGCCCTCCGTCTCGGGGTCCGTCCTCGCGAAGAGGAGGAACGTCGACGCGTGGCTACCGTTCGTGCACCACTGCTTCGTGCCGTTGATCCGCCAGACGCCCTCGCCGTCGGGCACCGCGGTCGTCCGCAACGAGCCCGCGTCCGAGCCCGACCCCGGCTCGGTGAGCGCGAACGCCCCGATGACCTCCCCGCGCGCAAGCGGCGGGACGAACCGCGCCTTCTGCTCGTCGGTGCCGAACGAGACGATCGGCAGGGTCGCAGCGCTCGTGTGCACGGCGACGGTCACACCCACGCCTGCGTCGGCCCGTGACAACTCCTCGAGCACGAGGACGTACGAGACGAAGTCGGCCCCGGCGCCGCCGAGCTCCTCCGGCACGCAGACACCCATCAGACCGAGCTCGCCGAGCTTCCCGAAGAGCTCGCGCGGGAATCGGTGGTCGCGGTCCCAGTCGGCTGCGTGCGGCGCGATCTCCTGCTCGGCGAACTCGTGCGCGAGCGCCTGGATGGCCTGCTGCTCCTCCGTCAGCGCGAAGTCCACGGGCGCAGTCTAGGTTCGGTGCCGTAGCGGGCGCAGGCGCCGCTTCACGGTCCGCGAGAGACCATCCGGTGTCGCGAGCCGGCGGAGCCGTCCGACCGACAGCGCCGTGCACAGGACGGCCGACGCCGCCGGCCCACGGTCGCCGTAGCCCACACCCTCCGCCCGGAAGCCCGGAGCCGCCTGCCAGCCGTCCTGGGTCAACTCGTACGCCTCCTGCTCCTCCACGAACAACCCGGCGGATGCGAAGAGCCCCGTCCAGCCGGCGACGTCGTCGAGGCGGAACCAGCCGTGGTCCCCGGGCTCGCCGAGCGGGACGGTAACGAGCAACAGTCCTCCCGGGCGCAACACACGCCCGAGCTCGCGCAACGCATCGGCACGCGACGACGGCGCCTCCTCGGCCGCGAGCCCGTAGCCGCTGTTGTCTGCGCCGACGTGCTCGAGCGTCGAGACGAGCAGCGCCTGGTCGACACTCGCGTCGGGAAGCGGCAGGTCGCGCACGTCGGCTTCGACGCGCTCCATCCCGTCCACGTCGCGGTCAGCGAGGTCCACGCCGACGAGCTCGACGCCCGATCGCAGGAGCGCGGCGAGGTACGGCGCCTCCGCGAACGCGTACCCGACCTCGAGCACCCGTCCCGCCGGCACGAGGCGGGAGAGCACCCACGGGATCTCGATCACCCGCTCGTCCGTTGCCGGCGGCCCCCGCAGCCACGTGAGGGCCTCGCCGCGCGCGCGCGCCGCGAGCCCGAGC
>DASUZN010000156.1:0-2250 GCA_036376855.1 Gaiella sp.
GGCCGCGGCCGCCGTGGATCAAGATCGGGACGCGTCGCTCCGCGGCGAGCGCGAAGACCGGCTCGAGGCGTGGGTCGTCGGGCAGGAAGCGCTGGGCGCGCGGGTGGAGCTTGATCCCGCGCGCACCGAGGTCGATGCAGCGCATCGCCTCCTCCACCGGGCGCTCGTCGAGGTCGAGGCGGACGAACGGCAGCAGCTCCGCCGGCGCGGCCGCGGTGTGGGCGAGCGTCCGGTCGTTCGCGGCCGTGAAGGCGGGCCGGCGGTCGGGCTCGTCGAGGCAGAAGACGAACGAGCGCTCGATGCCGAAGCTCCGCTGGATCGCGAGCAGCTCGTCGCGGTCACCGACGATCCCGTCGATGTCGTCGCCGAGGTGCGTGTGCGCGTCGAAGACCCGTGCTCCCGCGGGCAGCTCCGCCCGCGTCAGCTGGGCGTAGAGCTCGAGCAGCCCGTTCGCGCGGTCGATCGCCTCCACTCCGTGAGTCTAGAGAGGGTATGGCCTCAGCCTCGCGCCTGGGACTATTCTCTGACTAGGATCAGAGAATCAGCGCAGCGGAGATCACGCAGGTGCGGCGGTTCAACCGCATCGTCACGCAGCGGGTCGGCGCCCTCGACGAGGCGTTCCTCGCGCGAGGCCGCCCGCTCGGACAGGCGCGGGTGCTCTGGGAGATAGGACCCGACGGCGCGGACGTCCGCGCCCTGCGAACGCGCCTCGGCCTCGACTCGGGATACCTCAGCCGCGTCCTCGGGGCGCTGGGCTCGGACGGCCTCGTGACCGTCGGCCGAAGCCAGTTGGACGGACGCGTGCGCACGGCACGGCTCACCCCTGCGGGCCTCGCCGAGTGCGCCGAGCTCGATCGGCGAAACGACGCCGTCGCCTCGTCGATCCTCGACCCGCTCGAAGTCTCGCAACGGACGCGCCTCGTCGGCGCGATGGCAGAGGTGGAGCGGCTGCTCACCGCGTCCCTGGTGCGCATCGAGCCGTGCGCGCCGCGGCACCGACACGCACACACGAGCCTCGATGCGTACTTCTCCGAGCTCGACGCGCGGTTCAACGGCGGCTTCGACCGCAGCCGGGCGAATCTCGATGCGCCGTCCGACCTCGTCCCGCCGAACGGGCTCCTCCTCGTCGCGACGCTCGCGGGCGAGCCGGTCGGCTGTGGCGTGTTGCGCCACCACGACGTCCGCGGCGGCAGGCCCGCCTGGAGCGAGATCAAGCGACTCTGGGTCGCGCCGTCGGTCCGCGGGATCGGTCTCGGCCGGCGGCTCTTGATCGCCCTCGAGGGCCACGCTGCCTCATCCGGCGCACCGGTCGTACGACTCGACACGAACCGGGTGCTCACCGAGGCGATCGCCATGTACCGAGCGCACGGGTACCGCGAGACACGGCCGTTCAACGACAACCCGTACGCCCACCACTGGTTCGAGAAGCGGCTCGCCGCCAAGGGTCGCCGGCGGCGTCAGCCGGCGACAGCAGCGAGGACGCGGTCGACGAACGCGACCTCGGGCACCGCGCCGGCCCAGGCGTAGCGGTCGTCGACGACGATCGCGGGCACCGCGTGGACGCCGTGCCGGTCGGCGTCGACGGCGAACTCCGACGCCTCGATCCCGCGGGCCGTGACGCGCGGTGAGGCGAGCGCGAGCTTGTACGCCAGCAGCACGGCCGGCGGGCAGTGCGGTCAGGTCGGCGTGACGTAGACGTCGATCGTCACGTCGTCATGGAGCGCGGCGAGCCGCTCCAACGACGCGTCGCTGAGCGCAGGCGCGTCGCGGCCCGCCTCGAGGATCCCGTGGACGAGCGTCGTCAGCTCGTAGCCCGCCGGCATGCCGAGATACTCGAGCCCGGGGCCGATCGTCGTGCGCGGCCACGGGCCTGGCTCGTCGTGCTCGACGACGGAGAGCGAGACGCGATCGGAGAGCGCGCACACGGTCTCGACGAGATCCGTTGTGACGGCGTTCGAGTCGATCTCCCTCCCACCGGCGGCGAGCAGCGTGACGGGTGTCGCCGTCGGGCCGAGCTCGAGCTCCACCTCGACGTCCCGCTCGAGGCCCTCGAAAACCGAGCGGATCGCGTCCTGCTCGCGCTCCCCGAGGGCTGACCTCGAGGTCACGGCGCTGTTCCGACCGCGACAGCCGGACGCGAAGCGGCGGCCTTCAGGGATCTGCCCCGCCGAAGGCGGGGATCAAGCCGCGGCATTCGGCTCCGGCCGAATGTCGCCTGGCGAGCGAGCTCCGAGCGCGGCGACTTTGTCG
>DASUZN010000157.1:0-5059 GCA_036376855.1 Gaiella sp.
ACTGTCGCCGTCGCGATCGGCGAGGGGCTGCGCCGGCTGGATGCGGCGCTCGAGGTGCTCGGGTGAGGCTTGCGGTCGTCGACCAGGGGCACCGGCCGGAGGAGGCAGCGATCCTCGCCATGATCCGCGAGCGCAGCGGCAGCGAGCCGGCAGGCGTCGTCAAGACGCTCCTCTACCGCCCGGAGCTCTTCGGCGAACCGTTCTCTGAGACGCTCGACCTCGCGATGCGCGGCGAGTCGGAGTGGACTCCAGGGGAGCGCGAGCTCTTCGCGGGGTTCACCTCGCTGCTCAACCAGTGCCTGTTCTGAGCGGGCTCCCACGGCGCGGTCGCGTCGTACGCCCTGGGTGAGGAGGTCTGGGAGGCGGTGGTCGCCGACTGGCGCACCGCTCCTCTGCGCCCCGAGCTCCGCGCGACGTTCGTCTTCCTCGAGAAGCTGACCCTCCGGCCGGACGAGCTCGGCCCCGACGACGTCGCCGCCGCGCGGGCGGCGGGCGTCTCCGACCAGGCGTTGCGGGACGCGTCCACCGTCTGTGCCCTGTTCAGCATGATCGTCCGCCTCGCCGACTCGTTCGGCTGGGACGTCCCCAGCTGGGACCGGCTGATGGCCCGCGCGCCCGCGATGCTCGAGGGCGGGTACGTCATCACCGCGATCGGCTCGCGCTGACACCTCCTGGGGCTTTCGCCGCGGCGGCGGGCGCGGACAGACGCCGGGTAGGGTGACCGCCGTGATTCCGTGGCTGATCTTCGCCGTCGTCGCCGTCCCGCTCGTCGTGCTGGGATTCGCGACGGTACGCCGCCGGGCCGCGGTCGGCGAGCACCCTCCCGGCGAGGATGCCGTGGCCCGCGAGCGCACCGAGCGCGAGTTTGCGGAGGCCGAGGCGTTCGAAGACCAGTGGCGGGAGGAGAACCGAGACCACCACCGCGACCGGCTGCCCTAGATGGTCTTCCGGTGAGCACGCTCGATCCCCTCTCCTTCGTGATCGCCGTCGCACTGGCGGCGGCGATCTCGGCCGGCGTGTTCGCACACGCAGACCGGCACGGCAGCCGTCATGCGACCGCCTGGGGCATCGCCGCGTTCCTCGCCGCCGGCGTCGCGGTCCCCGTCTACTTCATCCGGTACTGGGTCCGGCGAGACAACCGATCCTGAAGCCGGGCGGGCTCAGGCGAGGATCACCGAGCTGCCGAGCTCGCGCTCGACCTCAGCCCCGACGTCCTTCCCGACGAGCCCGGCCAGGAAGCCGTGGTGGTGCTCGCCGAGGACGACGACGTCCGCGCGAGCGTCGCGGGCCGCGTCGATGATGGCCCGTCCCGGCTCGCCGGCAGCCCACATGAAGTCCGCGTGGAGGCCGGCGCCCTCGACCCGCTCGCGCGCCTGCGCGAGCAGCCCGACCAGCTCGGGCGGCGGGGCGATCGGCTGGCCTTCCCAGTCGGCGACGTCGTCGAGCGTGCCGAAGTAACGGTCGACTTGCGGGTCGAGCGGCACCTCGAACACCGAGAGGACGACGAGGCGGGTGTGCCGCGCCCGCGCCTCCTCGATGCCGCGATCGAGCGCACGGCCTGCGGCGGCCGATTCGTCGAAGCCGACAAGGACCCCGCTCACGGCGCGCAGTCTACGTACGGCCGGTGTCCGCTCGCCGCACGCCGTCTCAGGCCGGCAGCGTGAAGGAGACCCTGGTGCCGCCGCCCGAGCGCGGCTCGGCCCAGATGCGTCCGCCGTGGGCCTCGACGAGGCCGCGGGCGATCGCGAGTCCGAGCCCCGCGCCGGGCGTCGAGCGCGCGCGGTCGCCACGCCAGAAGCGCTCGAACATCCGCTCGGCGCCCTCCGGGTCGATGCCCTCGCCGGTGTCCTCCACACGGACGCAGACCTCGTCGGCGGCGGGTCTGACGATGACGGCGACCGAGCCGTCCGTCGGGGTATGGCGGAGGGCGTTCGTCAGGAGGTTGAGCAGCACCCGCTCGATCTTCTCGGGGGCGAAGCGCGCGATGGTGTCGCTCGGACCGAGCGCCTCGAGCCGGACGCCGCGGGACGCCGCTTCGGCCGCGAGACCGACGAGGCACGTCTCGACGACCGGCGCGAGCGGCGCCTCGCGGAGCTCGAGCGCGAGCACGCCCGCCTCGATGCGCGCGAGCTCGAAGAGATCGTCGACGAGCTGGGCGAGGACGCGGACCTGCTCGCGGAACGCAGGCATGTACTGCGCCGGCTCGGCGAGGCCGTCCTCGAGCGCCTCGAGCATGGCCTGCATGTTTGCGATCGGCGTGCGCAGATCGTGACTCGCCCAGGCCACGAGCTCGCGCCGTGCGTCGAAGATCTGCTCGAGCGCGTCACCCATCTCGTTGAACGCGCGCGCGAGCGTCTCCACCTCCGCCGGACCGTCCTCGGCAGCTCGGGCGCCGAGATCGCCTCCCGCCAGCTCGGCGGCTGCCTGCCCCAGCCGCTCGATCGGCTGCTCGATCGACCGTGCGAGGACGAGCGCCGCGACGAGCGCGACCGAGGCCGATGCCGCGGAGACCGCGAGGATCTTCACGTCGTCGCCCATGTGGAACATCACCCAGCCCGACGCGAGCACGACCGCGAGTGGGAGGCAGACCGCGAGCACCGCCAGCCCGACAAGGCGTTGGCGTAACGTCGGCAGCGCGCGCAGGCCGAACGCAATCGCGAGCCCGACCGCCAGCGTCGCGACGGCGACCAGGAACGCCGACCAGATCACGGGACGAGGCGGTAGCCGACGCCCCAGACCGTCTGCAGGTGCCGGGGCCTGGCGGGGTCTGCCTCCACCTTCTTCCGCAGACGCCTGACGTGCACCGTCACGGTGCCGCTGTCGAGCGCCGGCTCGTAGCCCCAGACGCTGACCATGAGCTGGTCGCGCGAGAAGACCCGGCGGGTGTTCGAGGCGAGGAACCACAGCAGGTCGAACTCCTTCGCCGTGAGGTTCACGGCTTCGCCGGCGCGTCGAACCTCCCGTGTTCCTCCGTCGAGCACGACGTCGCCGAACGCGAGCGTCGCCGGTGGGTCAGGACTTGCAGAGGCACGACGCAGCAAGGCCCGGACGCGGGCCGCGAGCTCACGGGGCGAGAACGGCTTGGTCACGTAGTCGTCCGCGCCCAGCTCGAGGCCGACGATGCGGTCGGCCTCCTCGCCGCGTGCGGTGAGCAGGATCACCGGCAGCGACGAGCTGGGACGGATCGAGCGGCAGAGCGCGAGCCCGTCCTTCCCGGGCAGCATCACGTCGAGCACGACCAGGTCGAGGCGCTCGTCGCGGAGCAGCTCCTCGGCGCGGTGCCCGTCCTCGGCGACGAGCGTCCGGTGCCCGTCCCGCTCGAGATAGCGGACGACGACGTCACGCACGATGGGGTCGTCGTCCACGACGAGGATCGTCGCCACGTCTCTCATTGTGCGTCAGTGGGCCACTTCGGGTGATGCTCGCGCGCCCAGTCCTCCCGCACCGTGCCAACGGTGATGCCGCGGAGCGCATGCCGGGTGCGCGGGTGGACGACCGCGAGGTAGAGGTGTCCAGTCAGAAGCGCAACCGAGACGTACATGACGACGTCGTGCAGGACGAGTGTGCCGTCGAGCCTGAAGCGCGTGTCGCGCTCGCCCAGCCAGAGGAGAACGCCGGAGACGGCAAAGAGGAGCGCGAACGCCGCCGTCAGCGCGGCGTTCAGCTTCTGACCGGCGTTGAACCGTCCCTGCGGTGCCGGCCGGCCGAGGAGCCAGCGGCGGTCGTCGGCGTCGAAGGCGTCCAGCTCGCGGGCGGTCGCCCGCAGTCCGCGCCGATCGCCGAGCAGCAGCACCGCGACGAGGGCGACTCCCCAGGCGAGGGCGGTGAGGAGATGGGCCTCCTTCACGAGCGGCCGGCGGCCGACCGCCGCCGCAAGCGCGGGGAGGTAGAGCACGAGGCCGGACGCCAGCAGAGCGAGGAATGCCGTCGCGTGCACCCAGTGGAGCGCCCGCTCGGTGCCCGAGAACCGCCGGACGTAGCGGGGGGACGTCACGCGGCGTTGGAGCGGCCGACCCAGGCGTCCCGGTCGTACCCTCGCTGCTCCCAGTAGCCGACGTCCGGCGTGCGGGTGACGACGATCCGCTCGACCCACTTGACGCTCTTGTAGCCGTACATCTGCGGCATCACGAGTCGCACGGGGGCGCCATGCGGTCGCGACAGCGGTCGTCCGTCCATCTCCCATGCGAGCAGCACGTCGGGGAGCAGTGCCTGCCCGACCGTGAGGGAGTCGACGTACGGATCCTCAGCGGACACGAACGAGAGCGCGCCCGCTCCGGACAGCGGGCCGTCGGCCGCGGCGAGGACGTCGCGGAGTCGAGCGCCGCTCCACCGCACATTCTCGACGCTCCAGCCGGTCACGCAATGGAAGTCGCTCACCTGCTCTGCCCGCGGAAGTGCCCGGAGATCCGCGAGTGACAGCGACACGGGGCGACCAACACGTCCTTCGACGCGCAGCCGGTAGCTCACGGGGTCGGGGTTCGGCATCGAGGCCGCGACCGTGTAGATCCGCCAGCCTCGAGTGGGTTGCGGCAGCACGCTCCCGAGATCACTCGGGAGAGTGCCCGTGACGGCGTCCCAGGCCGCGCGCCCCCACACGAGCGAGGACAGGCCGACCGCGCTGACGCCGAGGAACGCTGCTCGACCGAGTCGGCGCTCGTCCTCCACGGCCGAATGATCGCCGACCACGTCGAGCCGGTCGATGAACATTCCCTGAACGTTGCTGTCCGCGCGGTGAACGTCGGCCCACAGTCGTCCGCGGACGCGCTACATGTTGTCGAGGCCCGCCGCCCCGTTCTCGAGCGCCAAGGAGGTCACGATGTCCAAGCTCATTCCGATTGCGGCCGCCGTAGCAGCGTCGGTCGCCGCGGTCGCGCTCACCGCGAGCACCGCGCTGTCGGCGGATCGGGCGATGAGCCCGAAGCTCGTGCGCACGATCATGGACGAGAAGCTCGGCGAGGTGCTGACGACGCCGAACCGGCAGGCCATCTACGTCTGGAGAAGCGAGCGCAAGGGCACCATCCGCTGCACCGGCGGCTGTGCGAAGGCCTGGCCGCCGGTG
>DASUZN010000158.1:0-6925 GCA_036376855.1 Gaiella sp.
CCGAACACGTCGCAGAGGCGCTCGTAGCGACTCGGCGCGAGACGCGTGGCGATCTCTCCGTCAGGGCCGTACATCCCGACCTGCGGTACGCGAATCTCGCCCCACGCGCCGTCGTTCCCGATCACGAGAACGGCCGGAACGTCGAACCGGACGAGCGTGTCGAAGTCGAGGCCGTTGAGCCCGAGCGCGCCGTCGCCCATCACGCAGACGATGCGGCCGCCGAAGCCCGCAGCCCCGACGCCGAGCGCGTACCCGGGGCCGACACCGAGACAGCCGAACGGCCCCGGGTCGAGCCAGTGACCCGGCTTGTGGACGCGCAGGACGCGCGACACGGCGGCGACGACGTCGCCGCCGTCACCGATCACGACCGTGTCGGGGTCGAGCACACGGTCGAGCTCGGCGCCGAGCCGGTAGTGGTGGACCGGGGCGGCGTCGGACTCGATCTCGGCTCGGTGCCCGTCCCACCAGGCCGCGTCGGCCTCGCTCAGCCGCTCGAGCCACGCGGCGCGGTCGCCGGGGGGCCGCTCGAGGCCGTCGGCGAGCGCGCCGAGCACCGCGGCACAGTCGCCGACGATCGATGCCTCCGCGACGCGGTTTCGTCCCAGCTCGCGCGCGTCGCCGTGGACGTGGATCAGCTTCCCCTTCCCGAAGCGCCCGTAGCGCAGGCGGAAGTCGAGCGGCGTCCCGACGACGCAGACGACGTCCGCCTCCTCGAGCGCCGTGCTTCGGGAGTGCTGGAAGAAGAGCTCGTGGCCGGGTGGCAGCGAGCCGCGTCCCGAGCCGTTCAGGTAGACGGGAACCCGGCCGGCTTCGGCGAATCGCGCGAGCTCGGCAGCGGCGCCGTCCCACCAGACGCCGCTCCCGGCGACGACGGCCGGGCGCTCGGCGGCGCTCAGGAGGTCGACCGCCTTCTCCAGCTCGCGCGGGTCGGGGAAGGCACGCGGCGCCTCGGCAGGGATCGCGACGGGCTCCGCGTCGCCGTCGGCGAAGAGGATGTCTGCGGGAAGCTCGAGGTAGACCGGGCCCCGTGGGGGCGCGAGCGCCTGCCGGAACGCGATCGCGACGTACTCCGGGATCCGGTCGACCTCGGGGCACACGGCAGCCCACTTCGTGATCGGCTTCATGAGCGACAGCTGGTCGAACTCCTGGAGCGCGCCCCACTCCGCCTGCGCGAGCGGCCGGGCGCCGCCGAGCACGACCATCGGCGTCTGCGCCGCGAAGCAGTTGGCGACCGCGGTCACCGTGCCCGTCACGCCCGGCCCCGCGGTGACGAGCGCAACGCCGGTCGCGCGCCGGACTCTCCCCCACGCCTCCGCGGCGTGCGCGGCGGACTGCTCGTGGCGGACGTCGACGACGCGGACGCCCTCGTGCCGGCAGCCCTCGTAGATGGGCATCACGTGGCCGCCCGAGAGCGTGAAGATCGCGTCGACGCCCGCGGCCGCGATCGCGCGCGCTGCGAGCCTCCCGCCCTGGACCCGTTCGCCCATCGCGCCGGACTCTAGACTCGAAGGGTCGGAAGCGTCTCGACACCGAGGAGGCCGGGAATGAGATCCGTCGTCATCGCCGTCGTCAAGGGGGTCGTCCTGCTGGCGGGCCTCGCGGCCCTGGGTCAGGTGCTCGCGCGCCGGAGGACGGTCGGCGACGAGACGTCGGACGAGTTCGCGATCGCCGCCTACGTCGGCGGCGTCCAGCGAACGTGCCGGGCCGGGTCGCTGCGCCGCGGGTCGGTGAGCGTCGTCCTCGGCGGCGTCGACCTCGATCTGCGCGAGGCCGTCCTCGACCCGGCCGGGGCCGATCTCGACCTCGCGGCGAGCTGGGGCGGCGTCAGCCTGACGGTTCCGAGAGAGTGGCGCGTCCTCGTCGAGGACAGGGCGACGCTCGGCGGAGTGGATGCGCGCGTCACGCCTCCCGACGAGCTGCCGGACGACGCGCCGCTTCTACGCGTCGTGGCCAGCGCGCGGTTCGGCGGCGTTTCGATCGCCGCCAAGGATGCGGCGGAGCACTCGACCCACGAGCTCCGCGGCTTCGCCTCCACCTGACCGGAGGATCCGGGCGACCGCAGCCGGCGCGCCGATCGCGGGGGTCACGCTGGCTCGTAGACGAGGATCGCGACGCCATCGCCCACGATCTCGGAGCGCGCGAGGCGCAACCCCTTCTTCTCGCTCGTCGCGCCGAACAGGCGCTTCCCGGTGCCGAGCACCACGGGAAAGACCATCAGCCGCAACTCGTCCACGAGATCGGCCTCGAGCAGGCCCTGCACGAGCTGGGGGCTCCCGTGGACGACGACGTCGCCCGCGTGCGCCTCGCGCAGCTTCGCGACCTCGTCTGCGAGGTCGCCGCCGAGCACCGTCGTGTTCTGCCACTCCGGGCTCTCGAGCGTCGACGAGACGACGTACTTCTGCATCGAGTTGAACTTGTCCGCGAACTCGCCGTCGCGGGACGGCCACGCGGCGGCGAAGCCCTCGTACGTCCTGCGGCCGAGGAGCAGCGCCTCGGAGCCCATCGTCTCGTCGAGCTTGAAGGCGTTTCCCTCCTCGCCGCGGTCGAACTCGAACGACCAGCCGTCGTGCACGAACCCCTCGCCCCCGCCCGGCGCCTCGACGACGCCGTCGAGCGAGACGAACTCGGTGACCACGATGCGTCCCATCTCCGTTACCTCCCGTTTCGATCCGACGCACAGGAGACCGCGTCGCGCGACGCAAGTCATCGGTCGTAAAGGAAACGTACGGAAGGGAAACCATGTCGCCGAGCCGAACGTCTCTATCCCCATGAGCAGCGACACACCACGCTTCGTGACCGGCGAGACCGTCACTCTCCTGACGGAGATCCACGCCGCCGAGCGAATCCACGAGATCGGAACCCGCGCGCGGGTGCTCGAGGATCACGGCGCGGTGGTCGTGCTCCACTGCTACGGCTCCGAGGCGGAGATCGTGACCTGCCCACGCGACCACGTCGCACGCGCTACACCCGCGCGACCGCGGGCGGCGCGGCCCACAGCGTTCCGCCCGGCCACCGCCTGACAGGGTGCGGGAAACCGTACCGTCGAGCTTCGGGCTACCCGATGGGAGGCCTGCCGGTGATGGCGGAGGATCTCGCGCGTGGGAAGCAACGGCGAAGCGCCGAACGGCGTGGCGCTCGAGCACGGGTACACCGCAGAGCTGACGCTCGCCGCCACGCCGGCGCGCGTCTTCTCGGCCATCACGACGCCGGACGGGCTCGCATCCTGGTGGACCCCGATCGTGAGCGGCTCGCTCGCGCCGGGTACGCGCTTCGAGCTCGGCTTCCCGGACTCCGAGTCGACGGTCGAGCTCCGCGTGGAGCGCGCGCGACGGCCCGCGCTGGTCGAGTGGACCTGCCTCGGGCACAGCGGGCATCCCGAGTGGAAAGGCACGACCCTCGAGTTCCGCCTCAGCGAGGGTAGGCTCGGCGGGACGGCGCTCTCCTTCCGCCATGCTGGCCTGGAGCGGCGGCTCGCGTGCTTCGGCGCCTCGACGCGCGACTGGGACCGCGTCCTGACGGAGCTCTGCGCGACCGTCGAGAGCGACGATCCGCCGTTCGCCGACCTGAACGAAGCCTCCTGACGGCTAGCGACGCGGGTCGTCGGGGATCTCGACGCGGTCGCGCTCGTCGATCTCGCGCAGCACCCGCGCAGGAACACCGGCGGCGACGACCCCTGCCGGCAGATCGCGCGTGACGACGGCACCCGCCCCGACGACGGTGTCGTCACCGATCGTCACGCCCGGGCAGACGATCGCGCCGCCACCGAGCCAGACGTTGTCGCCGATCTCGATCGGCTCGGCGAACTCCCAGCCGAGCCGGCGTGGCTCCGGGTCGATCGGATGCGTCGCCGTGAGGAGCTGGACGCGGGGCGCGAGCTGGCAGGCGGCGCCGATCCGGATCGTCGCGACGTCGAGCATCACGCAGTCGTAGTTGGCGAACGTCCGCGCGCCGATCGAGATGTGGACGCCGTAGTCGCAGAAGAACGGCGGGCGGACGACCACGCCCTCCCCCACCTCGCCGAGCAGCTCGCGAAGGAGCGAGTCGCGAAGCGCCTGCTCGTCGTGGCGGGTCGCGTTGTAGCGCTCCTGGAGCTCCTGCGCACGAGCCTGCCCGGCGGCGATCACGGGGTCGTCGGCAAGGTAGAGCTCTCCCGCGAGCATCCGTCGCTTCATCTCCGACATCGCGGCCTGACGCTACCGGCCCGATTGCGACGAACGTCGCGGCCGGCTGACCGGGTCTCCTCAGCGCGGCGCCACGTGCGTGAGCTTGTCGGGGTTCGCCTAGGCGGCTCCGCGGCGGTCACCGGCACCACCGCGGGGGAGAGCCGCGGACGCAGCTCTCCCCCGCGAGGCGTCGGAGCGGAGTCAGCTCGCGGGGATCAGGACGCGGTTGATGACGTGGATGATCCCGTTCGAGGCCATCACGTCGGTCTTCGTGACCTGGGTCGACCCATTGAGAAAGACCTTCCCGCCGCGGACGGCGATCTTGACGCCCTGCCCTTCGAGGGTCTTGACCGACTTGCCGTCGAGCGTGACCACCTTCGCCGCGGGCGCCTTGCCCTTGACCACGTGGTAGGTCAGCACCTTCTTGAGCAGCGCCGGGTTCTTGCCGACTGCCGCCAGCGTCGACTTGGGCAGCTTGGCGAAGGCCGCGTTCGTCGGGGCGAAGACGGTGTAGGTGCCCTTCTCGAGCGCGCCGACCAGGCCGGCCTTCTTGAGGAGGGAGACGAGCGTGGTGAACTGCGGCGAGGACGCCGCGATCTGGGCGATGTCCTTGTTCGTCGATGCCGTGGGCGAGCCCGCCGCGGGAGCGACGAGCGCGACGGCGATGACGAGGGACGCTCCCAACGAGGTGACGAGGGTGCGCATGGATGACCTCCTGTATAGGTTATGAACCATGTCTGTATAGGTTTAGCACACACAAGTGGAGCTGTGCAACACCATTGCCTCGGTAAGTCGATCTTTGTGTATAGAATCCGTCCAGATATGAAGAGCTCGCCCCGAACCGATCTCTCGCGCCTGGTCGTGGGGAGCAGGCGCAGATTCGTCGTGCTTGGCGTCTGGGTGCTCGCCGCGGCCGCGCTCGGGCCGCTTGCCGGTCGCTTCGAGCAGGCGCAGCAGAACGAGCCGGCGACCTTTCTCCCCGGCGGAGCCGAGTCCGTGAAGGTGCTCGAGGCCGCGAAGGGGTTCCCCTCCGGCGAGCAGACGCCCGCCGTCGCCGTCTTCCGCGACCCGGGCGGCCTCGGGCCCCGTGGCCGGGCGGCTGTCGAGGAGAAGCGCGCCGAGCTTCAGGCCGCGTCGATCACAGGCGTCTCCGGCGTCTCACCGGCCGCGTGGTCGCGCGACGGGACCGCTGCGGTCGTCGGCGTGCCGATCAGGGCCGGAGGCGATTCGGACGTCCTCGTGTCGGCCGTCGAGCGGGTGCGCGCCACGGTCGAGGAGGGGCTCCCGCCCGGCCTCGAGGCGAAGGTGACGGGCCCCGCCGGGTTCTCCGCGGACGCGACGAAGGCCTTCGAGGGGATCAACTCGACCCTCCTCCTCGTGACGGCCGGGCTCGTCTTCGTGCTGCTCGTCCTCATCTACCGCAGTCCGATCTTCTGGGTGCTGCCGCTCTTCACGGTGCTGCTCGCGGAGTCGGTCGTGCGAGGGCTCGGGACGCTCCTGGCCGACGCCGGAGTGGTCATCAACGGGCAGACCGGGGGCATCCTCCTCGTCCTCGTCTTCGGCGCGGGCACCGATTACGCCCTGCTCCTGACCGCCCGCTACCGAGAGGAGCTCCAGCTCCTCGAGGACAAGTACGCCGCAATGCGCGTGGCGCTGCGCCAGGGTGGGCCGGCCATCGTCGCCTCGGCCGGGACCGTGATCGCGGCGTTGCTCTGCCTCTCCCTCGCGCGGGTGAACTCGACCGCAGGGCTCGGCCCGGTGGGCGCGATGGGAGTCGCGGTCGCAGCCGTCGCGATGCTGACGCTCCTGCCTGCGCTGCTCCTGATCGGCGGCCGGCGCGCGTTCTGGCCGTTCATGCCACGCGTCGGCCAGGAGCACGACCCGAGCGCGGGCGTGTGGGGTCGGCTCGGCCGGACGCTCGAGAGGCACCGGCGGCCCGCGTGGATCGGCACGACGCTCGCCCTCGGCGTGCTTGCGCTCGGCACCCTCGGCCTCGACGACGATCTCACGACCGCCAACTCCTTCCGGGGGTCCGTGGAATCGGCGCAGGGTCAGCGCCTGCTCTCGGAGGCCTTTCCGGCGGGAGAGAGCGCGCCGACCGTCGTCCTCGTCACCGACCCGGCGAAGGTCGGGCCCGCCGTCGCGGCCGCGCGCCGCAGCGCGGGCGTGACGCGTGTCGGCCCGCCGGAGCGCGGAGAGCCCGGAACCCGCTTCGACGTGATCCTGGCCGGGGATCCGTTCGGCACGAGCGGCTTCGCCTCGATCGAGCCGCTCCGCGACGAGATCAGGGCTGCGGTCGGGAACGCCGTGCTCGTCGGCGGGCCCACGGCGGAGGAGGCCGACCTGCGCGCGGCGGTCGAGCGGGACACGAAGGTACTCATCCCGCTCGTCCTCGCAGTCGTCCTCGTGATCCTCGTCCTCCTCCTGCGCTCCGTCGCCGCACCGGTGATGCTCATCGCCACGGTGGTGCTCTCGTTCGCAGCGGCCCTCGGCGGCAGCCTCCTCCTCTTCGACCTCTTCGCCGACTTTCCGGGCGAGGACCCGAGCTACCCGCTCTTCGCGTTCATCTTCCTCGTCGCCCTGGGGGTCGACTACACCATCTTCCTCATGGCACGCGTGCGCGAGGAGGCGCTCCGGCGTCCGACGCACGAGGCCATGCGCCAGGGCCTCGCGGTCACCGGTGGCGTGATCACGTCCGCGGGGGTCGTCCTGGCGGGCACGTTCTCCGTGCTCGCGGTACTGCCGCTCGTCGCCCTCACGCA
>DASUZN010000159.1:0-5760 GCA_036376855.1 Gaiella sp.
CCGTGAGCGGTCGTACCTTCTCCTGCCCGACGTAGTGCGCCCAGCCGCCGCCGTTCACGCCCTGGCAGCCGCAGAGGATGACGAGGTTCAGCCTCGCGCGGTAGATCTGGTCGGAGTGGAACCAGTGGTTCGTCCCGGCACCGAGCATGATCATCGAGCGGCCATTCGATCGTTCCGCGTTACGCGCGAACTCCCGCGCGACCCGCGTGACGCGCGTGGCGCGCGAGTTCGCCCGGAACGCGGAGCGCTCGAACGGCCGCTCGATGATCGTGCTCGGCGCCGGGACGAACCACTGGTTCCACTCGGACCTCGTCTACCGCGCGATCCTCCAGCTCGTCGCGCTCTGCGGCTGCCAGGGCGTCAACGGCGGTGGCTGGGCGCACTACGTCGGCCAGGAGAAGGTGCGGCCGATCAGCGGCTGGTCGACGCTCGCGTTCGCGCTCGACTGGAACCGGCCGCCGCGCCAGCAGGCGACGACGCCGTTCTGGTTCCTCGCGACTGACCAGTTCCGCTACCAGCGCACGCGGGCGGACGTCTACGCGACACCGCTTGGGAAGGGCGCGCTCGACGGGATGCACGTCGCCGACTGCAACGCGCTCGCAGCGCGGCTCGGCTGGATGCCGTCGTACCCGACGTTCGACCGCAACCCGCTAGAGCTGACCCGCGAGGCGGCCGAGGCCGGGGTCGAGGCGCCCGCATACGTCGTCGACAGGCTGAAGGCCGGCGAGCTCGGGTTCGCGGCCGAGGACCCGGACGCGCCCGAGAACTTCCCACGTGTGCTGACGCTCTGGCGCGCCAACCTGCTCGGCTCCTCGAGCAAGGGCCACGAGTACTTCCTCCGGCACCTGCTCGGGGTCGAGAACGCTGCCGTCCGGAACACGGAGTCGACGCCGGAGGAGCGCCCGAACGACGTCGTCTGGCACGACGAGGCGCCGACCGGGAAGCTCGACCTCTTCACGACGATCGACTTCCGCATGAACGGCTCGGCGCTCTACTCGGACGTCGTGCTGCCCGCCGCCACCTGGTACGAGAAGCACGACCTCTCATCGACCGACCTGCACCCGTTCGTGCACTCGTTCAACCAGGCGGTGCCGCCGCCGTGGGAGTCGCGCACCGACTTCGACATCTTCGGCAGGGTCGCGGAGCGGTTCTCGGAGCTCGCCGAGACGCACCTGGGGACACGCACCGACCTCGTCGCGTTCCCGCTCCAGCACGACACGCCCGACGAGCTCGCACAGCCCCTGGGCGAGGTGCGCGACTGGAGGCAGGGCGAGTGCGAGCCGGTCCCGGGGAAGACGATGCCGAAGCTCGTGCCGGTCGAGCGCGACTACACGGCGGTCTACCGCAAGTGGCGCTCGCTCGGCCCGCTGACGGAGAAGCTCGGATCCTCGGCGAAGGGGATCCCGCTCCTCCCGACCGTGGAGATCGACGAGCTCCGCGCGGGGAACGGGGAGATCGACGGCCGCCCGGCGCTGACCCGCGACGTCCACATGTGCGAGGCGATCCTCGCGCTCTCCGGCGTCTCGAACGGCCGCCTCGCGATCGAAGGCTTCCGGGGGCTCGAGCAGCGGACCGGCACGCGCCTGGTCGACATCGCCGAGGAGCACGCCGACCACCGCATCACGTTCGGCGACACCCAGGTGCAGCCCCGCAAGGTGATCGCCTCGCCCGAGTGGTCGGGGATGGAGTCGCGCGACCGCCGCTACAGCCCCTTCACGATCAACATCGAGCGGAACGTCCCCTTCCGCACGCTCACCGGCCGCCAGCAGCTCTACGTCGAGCACGCGTGGATGCTCGAGTACGGCGAGGGGCTTCCCACGTACCGGCCGCCGCTCAACGTGCTCGGCGTCGTGGGCGAGCAGCTCTCCGGCGACCCGACGCGCAAGGAGCTGCACCTGCGCTGGCTGAGCCCCCACTCGAAGTGGTCGATCCACTCGGAGTACCAGGACAACCTGCAGATGCTGACGCTCTTCCGCGGGGGGCCGGTCGTGTGGATGTCCGACGTCGACGCGAAGGAGATCGAGGTCGCCGACAACGACTGGGTCGAGGTCTTCAACAGAAACGGCGTCGTCGTCGCCCGCGCGGTCGTCTCGCACCGCGTGCCCCCGGGGGTCGGGATGATGTACCACTCGCAGGACAGGCACGTGAACGTCCCGCTCAGCGAGCTCTCGGGCACGCGCGGCGGCACCGACAACTCCGTGACGCGCATCTCGCTCAAGCCGACCCACCTGATCGGGGGATACGCGCAGCTCTCGTACGGGTTCAACTACTACGGCCCGTGCGGCACGCAGCGCGACGAGATGGTTGCCGTCCGGAAGTTCCTCGGGGAGGTCGTCTACTGATGCTCATCCGCGCCCAGATCGCGATGGTCATGAACCTCGACAAGTGCATCGGGTGCCACACGTGCTCGGTCACCTGCAAGAACGTGTGGACGAACCGTCGCGGCACCGAGTACGTCTGGTTCAACGACGTCGAGACGAAGCCGGGCATCGGGTACCCGAAGCAGTGGGAGGACCAGGACCGCTGGAAGGGCGGCTGGGAGCTCAGGGGCGGCAAGCTCCGCCTCCGGGCCGGTGGCCGCCTCCGCAAGCTCGCGACGCTGTTCTTCAACCCGGAGCTGCCGACGCTCGACGACTACTACGAGCCCTGGACCTACGACTACGAGACGCTGACCACCGCGCCCACGTCGAAGCACCAGCCGGTCGCGCGGCCGGAGTCGCAGGTGACGGGAAGGCCGCTCGACCTGCAGTGGGGGCCGAACTGGGAGGACGATCTCGCCGGCGCGCCGGAGCGCGCCCGCCTCGATCCGAACCTGAAGGACGGCGTCGAGGAGCACGTGCGCATGGAGTACGAGAAGGCGTTCATGTTCTACCTCCCGCGGATCTGCGAGCACTGCCTGAACCCCTCGTGCGTCGCGTCCTGCCCGTCCGGCGCGATGTACAAGCGCGAGGAGGACGGGATCGTGCTCGTCGACCAGGAGCAGTGCCGCTCCTGGCGCATGTGCGTGAGCGGCTGCCCCTACAAGAAGGTCTACTTCAACTGGTCGACCGGGAAGGCAGAGAAGTGCACGCTCTGCTACCCACGGATCGAGGCCGGCCAGCCGACGATCTGCTCCGAGACGTGCGTCGGCAAGATCCGCTACCTCGGCGTCGTCCTCTACGACGCCGACCGCGTCCAGGAGGCGGCCTCGGTCGCCGACGAGAAGCACCTCCTGCCTGCGCAGCTCTCGCTCTTCCTCGACCCGAACGACCCCGAGGTGCGCGAGCAGGCGCGTCGCGACGGGATCGCCGAGGACTGGCTCGAGGCTGCGTCCCGCTCGCCGGTCTACGCGCTCGCCGTCCGGCACAAGGTCGCTCTCCCGCTCCACCCGGAGTACCGGACGCTGCCGATGGTCTGGTACGTGCCGCCGCTCTCGCCGGTGATGAGCCTCGTCGAGGGGCCGGGCTCCGAGGCCGACCCGGACGACGTCTTCCCCGCGATCGAGGAGCTGCGGATCCCGATCGAGTACCTCGCGAACCTCCTCACCGCGGGCGACCCCGAGCCGGTGCGCGTCGCCCTCCGACGCCTTGCCGCGATGCGCAGCTGGACGCGCGAGCGGAACCTCGGCGGCGAGCCCGACGGGGCGGTCGCGACGTCGGTCGGGATGGAGCCGGCGGACATCGACGCGATGTTCCGCCTGCTCGCGATCGCCAAGTACGACGAGCGCTACGTGATCCCGCAGACCCACGGCGAGATCGGGCTCAACCCGCATTCGATGCAGGGCGCGTGCGGGCTCGACTTCGAAGGCGGCCCGGGAAGCTGCGGCGCGATCGGGAAGGCGAAGGACCCGTTCGGCGCGGAGCCGCTCGCGGCGCCAACGGGCGGCGGTGCGGCGTCCAACGTGGCGTTCCTCGACTTCCGGAAGGCGACGTGAACGCGAAGCTCCTCTCCGTCCTGCTCGCCTATCCGGACGAGACGCTGGTCGAGGCGCTGCCCGAGCTGCGCGAGGCCGTCGCCGCGCAGCCTCGGGGCGAGCGGCGAGCACTCGAGCCGGTGGTCGACGCGCTGGCCTCGACGCCTCTCGGCGACCTCCGCCGCACCTACGTCGAGACCTTCGACTTCGACCGGCGCTGCGGGCTCCACCTCACGTACCACACCCACGGCGACCGCCGGCAGCGCGGGCTCGAGCTCGTGCGCCTGAAGCGGCGTTTCGCCGAGGCGGAGCTCCCCTTCGAGAGCGCGGAGCTTCCGGACTACCTGCCGGTGATGCTCGAGTTCGCGTCGCTACGGCCGGAGGAGGGGAGAAAGCTGCTCGCGTCGTTCCGCGCGCCACTCGAGCTCGTCCGGGCCGCGCTCCACGACCGTGGCAGCCTCTACGCAGGTGTGCTCGACGCGCTCTGCGACGCATTGCCCCAACCGACCGCGCGTCAGCTCGAGGAGGCGCGGCGGCTCGCCGAGGAAGGGCCGCCGGCCGAGCTCGTCGGGCTCGAGCCCTTCGGCGCGCCCGAGCTTGCGGAGGTCGGGGTGTGAGCAGGGCTGACACAGTCCTCTGGGTGCTGTTGCCGTACGTCGCGCTGACGAGCTTCGTCGTCGGGCACGTGTGGCGTTACCGCCGCGACGGCTACACGTGGACGGCGCGCTCGACCCAGCTCCTCGAGCGCCGGCTGCTGTTCGTCGGCAGCTTCGCGTTCCACCTCGGGATGCTGGGCGTGATCGGCGGCCACGTGGTCGGGATCCTCATTCCGGAGTCGTGGACGAGCGCGATCGGGATCTCCGAGCACTTCTACCACTGGATGGCGATGATCCTCGGGGGCGCGGCCGGCCTGCTGCTCTGCCTCGGCGCGGCGGTGCTCGTCTACCGGCGCCTCAAGATCGACCGCATCCGCGCGACGACCCTGCGGAGCGACTGGGTCATGTACCCGCTGCTGCTCGTCACGATCCTGTTCGGGATGCTCTGCACCTTCGTCGGCGGCCTCGTGGACGAGTACAACTACCGGGAGACCGTCTCGCCCTGGTTCCGCAGCGTCTTCACGCTCCAGCCGAAGGGCGACCTGATGGTCGACGCGCCCTTCCTGTTCCAGGCGCATGTGACGATCGCGTGGCTCCTGTACGCCGTCTGGCCGTACACGCGCCTCGTGCACGTGTGGAGCGTCCCGGTCGGGTACCTGGTGCGCTCGCCGATCGTGTATCGCGCGAAGCGCGGCGCCACCCGCACCGCGCTTCGCTGAGTGGTCTCCGGGCCGCGCGCGCCGTCGTAGTCTTCGCTCTATGAGCACCTGCGCGACCTGCGGCCGGGTGAATCCCGAAGGCGCTCGTTTCTGCAGCGACTGCGGCGCCCAGCTCGACGGGACGACCGCGCGAGAGGTGCGCAAGACCGTCACCGTTCTCTTCGCGGACGTCACCGGCTCGACGGCGCTGGGCGAGCGACTCGACCCGGAGTCGTTCCGGCGCGTGATGGCGCGTTACTTCGAGGTCGCAAGGCAGTGCCTGGAGCGCCACGGCGGGACGGTCGAGAAGTTCATCGGCGACGCGGTGATGGCGGCGTTCGGCGTTCCGGTCGTCCACGAGGACGATGCGCTGCGCGCCCTACGGGCAGCCGTCGAGCTCCGCGAGGCACTCGGGACGCTGAACGCGGAGCTCGAGCGCGCCTACGGCGTCACCCTGCAGCTGCGCACGGGCGTCAACACCGGCGAGGTCGTCACGGGCACGCGAGAGCGTCTCGTCACCGGCGACGCGGTGAACCTTGCGGCGAGGCTGGAGCAAGCCGCCGAGCCCGGCGAG
>DASUZN010000160.1:0-14249 GCA_036376855.1 Gaiella sp.
CTCGAGCCGCGGACAGAGCCGACCTGGGCGCAGCTCCGTCAGATCGGCGTCGAGGAGGCGGTCGGGGTTCTCCCGCGCGCGACCACGGATTGGCGGGGTCACGCGTCGGAGGCTCCGTGGGCGTACGGGCCGCTCGCGCTGCTCCGGCAGGAGGTCGAGGATGCCGGTCTGCGCCTCACCGTGATCGAGGACAATCCGCCGATGGACCGGCTCCGCCTCGGTCTCCCGGGTCGTGAGGAGGAGCTCGAGCACGTGCTGGAGTTGATCCGCGCCATGGGCCGGCTCGAGATCGGCGTCTGGTGTTACAACTGGATGCCGATCGTCCCGTGGTCGCGGACGTCGTCGTCGACGCCGACCCGCGGAGGCGCCGCGGCAACGGCGTTCGATCTCTCCGTCTGGGCCGACGCGCCCGACGCCCCGGAAGCGCCGGTCGAGGAGGAGCGGCTCTGGACGAGCCTCGGGTGGTTCCTCGAGCGGGTCGTGCCGGCGGCCGAGGAGGCAGGCGTGCGCCTCGCCCTCCACCCGGACGACCCGCCGCTCTCGCCGCTTCGCGGGATCGGCCGCATCATTCGCTCGCTGGACGCGTTCGAGCGGGTCTTCGAGCTCCAGCCGAGCCCTGCGAACGGGATGACGCTGTGCCAGGGGAACGTCGCTCTCATGACGGCCGACCTGCCCGCCGCGATTCGCCGCTTCGGGTCGGAGGACCGGATCCACTTCGTCCACTTCCGGGACGTGCGCGGCACGCCCGAGCGATTCGTCGAGACGTTCGTCGACGACGGGCCGACCGACATGGCCGCGTGCATCCGCGCGTACCGCGAGAGCGGCGTGGACGCGCCGCTTCGCACCGACCACTCGCCGGCCCTCACGGGTGACGCCTGGACGGTGCCCGGCTACCCGACGCTCGCGCGGCTCCACGCGGTCGGCTACGTCCAGGGCCTCCTCGCGGCGACCGAGGGTCGCTGATCAAAACGCGCTCGCGTACGCGTTCAGCGCAGGCTGACCGCCGAGGTGCGCGTAGAGGACGTTCGAGCCCGGCTCGATCCGGCCGTCGCGGACGAGGTCGATCAGCGCGGCCATCGACTTACCCTCGTACACCGGGTCGGTGAGCATCCCCTCGAGCCGGGCGCAGAGGCGGATCGCCTCGATCGTCTTCTGGTCCGGGATGCCGTACGTGCCCGCATGCCACTCGTCGAGCAGCACGATCTCGTCGTCTCGCAGGTCGCGGCCGAGCCCGATTGCGTCGGCCGTGCGGCGGGCGATCCTCGCGATCTGCCCCATGGTTTGCTCGACCGTCGCGGAGCCGTCGATCCCGAGCACGGCGCGGGGTCGTTCCTGAGCTGCGAAGCCGGCGATCATCCCCGCCTGCGTCGACCCGGTCACCGAGCAGACGACGATCGTGTCGAAGAAGACGCCCAGCTCGGCCTCCTGCTCGGCGACTTCGTCCGCCCAGCGCGCGAAGCCGTGGCCGCCGAGAGCGTGGTCGGAGCCGCCGGCGGGAATCGCGTACGGCTTGCCGCCCGCGGCCTCGACCGACGCGAGCGCGTCCTCCCAGCTCGGGCGGAAGCCGATGTCGAAGCCCGCGTCCGAGAGGCGGACGTCGGCGCCCATGATTCGCGAGAGGAGGATGTTCCCGACCTCGTCGTAGCGCGCCTCGTCCCAGTCGACCCAGTGCTCCTGGACGAGCACGCAGCCGAGCCCGAGCCGCGCCGCGACGGCCGCCACCTGCCGCGTGTGATTCGACTGGACGCCGCCGATCGAGACGAGCGTGTCGCAGCCCTGTGCGAGCGCGTCGGCCGCGAGGTACTCGAGCTTCCGCGTCTTGTTGCCGCCGTAGGCGAGCCCGGAGTTGCAGTCCTCGCGCTTCGCCCAGAGCGAGACCGCCCCACCGAGATGCTCGGTCAGCCGCTCGAGGCGGTGGACCGGGGAGGGGCCGAACAGCAGCTCGACGCGGGGGTAGTCGGCCAGCGACGGCACGGGTCAACGGTATCGTGGGCGCTGTGTGCTATCTTCGGCACATGCGTGTGCACATTACGCTCGACGACGCACTCGTCCGCGAGCTCGACCGCCGTGTCGGCCCGCGCCGCAGGTCGGCGTTCGTCGCCTCGGCGGTCGAGCGCGCGCTCGACGACGAAAGGCGCTGGGAACTCGTCTGGTCGGCGCTCGGGACGATCAGCGACGAGGGCCACGAGTGGGACGACGACCCTGCGGCCTGGGTCGCGTTCGAGCGGCGGAGCGACACGACACGGGTCGGGTAGACGCGGGACGTGGGCGCCGTCCTACTCGACACGACAGTGCTGATCGACGCGCTCCGCGGCCGGCCCGGGACGACGGAGCGCCTCGCGCGCATCCGGCGGGACGGCGATCTCCCGTTCACGTGCGCGATCAACGTGGAGGAGGTGCACCGAGGGCTTCGTCCGGCGGAGGCCGAGGCCGCGGGCGCTCTGTTTCTCGGCCTCAGGCTTGCCCCGCTGCGGTTGGAAGAAGGTGAGCGAGCAGGCACGTGGCGCCGCGACTTCGCGGAGCGCGGCGTGACGCTCGCCCAGGCGGACTGCCTCGTCGCGGCGGCCGCCGTCGGTGTCTCCGCCCGCCTCGCCACCGGCAACGTCCGGCACTTCCCGATGCCGGGGCTCGTGGTCGAGGAGTGGCCGTCGGGGACCTGAGCGCCCCCTCGTTCGCTCAGCAGCAGGTGTACGCGCCCGGCGGCGCCGGGCCTTCCTCCGGCTCGGGCAGCTCCGCAGCCGCGAGCGCGGCGCCGTGGAGCAGGTCACGCTCGCTCACCTCGATCGTCGTCAACCCGTAGTGGGCGAGGGCGACGCAGAGCACGATGAGGCCCGCGACGATCACCGGCGCACGTTCCGGCCGCAGTCCCGCAATCTCCGCGCGTTCCTCGAGTGGAAGCGCTGCGACGAGCTCGAGCACCTGGCGGGCGGCCTGTGCCGAGAGTCGATGCCCGTGGGTCGACGTCTGAGCGCCGATCGAGACCATGGCCGCGGTCACGACCGTCCCGGCCACGCCGACGGCGCTCGTGGCGTGGATCGACGGAAGGAGCGAACGGACGTGCTCGGCGCAGGCGGCGAGCTCGTCCTCGGTCGGAGGGTCGGAGTGGAGGAACCGCTCGGTCAGCCGCACGCTTCCCGCATCGGTGCTGTTCGCCCACGAGAGCCGATTGCCGTCCGTGAGGACGAGCTCCGTCGAGCCGCCGCCGATGTCGACGACGAGTGTGCCGGCCGCGACGGAGCGGTCGCTCGCGACGCCTCTCAGCATCATCTCGGCCTCCTCGCCGCCGTCGAGGAGTCGCGTCGTGAACCCGTAGCTCCACTCGACCTCCCCGAGGAACGCCTCGCCGTTGTCTGCATCCCGCACGGCGCTCGTGCCCACTGCGAGCACGCGCTCGGCACCGAGCCCCTCGGCCTCCCGGCGATAGTCGACGAGGACGTTCCGCACGCGGGCGATCGCGGTCGGGAGAAGGATCCGCCGCCGGTCGACCGACTCGCCGAGCCGCGTGATCTCCTCACGGCGGACGACCTCGTCCAGCCTGCCGTCCTCGACGTCGGCGACGAGCAGGCGAGTCGTGTTCGTGCCGAGGTCGACGGCGGCGACGCGCACGCTTTCACCCTACTCTGGCGCGACCGAGATCTTGGCGAGCGCCCTTGGAGCTCAGACGCCGGGAAGGAACCAGAGCAGCCGGCGCATCGTGTGCCGCGCCTCCCGGATCGCCTGGAGCTGCACGTCGAGCCGGGCGCGGGACGTCGCAAAGCGTTCGGCCGCCGTGCCGAGACGGACGCTGGAGGCGCTGGAGCGATCCAGATGCTCCTGGATCTGTGCCGACACGTCCGTGATTCGCGCCGACTCGGCCGAGAAGTCGCGGCCCGTGCGCTTCACCTGGCGCCACATCGAAAGCCCGCGCAGCACGGCATAGACGATCCCACCCACGAGGCCCACGAGGAGCACAGCCAGCGCGATCCAGAAGCCGGTCACAGGGTGCTACGATAGTGGTCGCGACGCGGGGTGGAGCAGTCAGGTAGCTCGCCGGGCTCATAACCCGGAGGTCGCAGGTTCAAATCCTGCCCCCGCTATATCCGCTCCCGCTCCACACGGCCCGCATGAGCGGGTCGTACTCGTTTCATCGCGTGATCTCTAGGGAGTGCGGCGCTTCCGGTCGGCGCGCCGCAGTGCATCCAGCCTGCGGCGGTCGCGCTTCGTAGGCCGCGCGCCGAGGTCGGCGCCGAGCGGTCGGGCGAGGCGGCGCGCGGCTGCATACTGCTCGCGCCGGGCGAGCGACTCCGGGGTCTCCTCGTACAGCGTCGCCGCCACCGACGCCGAGCCGCGCTTGTCGGCCACCGCCTGGATGACCAGCTCGCGGCGCATGTCGCCGACCGTCACCTCGAGCCGGTCGCCGGCCCGAACGTCCTTGGACGGCTTGACGCGGACGCCGTTGACGTGTGCCTTGCCTCCGAGCACGGCGTCGGTCGCCGCCCCGCGTGTCTTGAAGAGGCGGGCGGCCCAGAGCCACCGGTCGATCCTCACCGCATCCACGCCCGCCATGATTACAGCCGCCCGGCCGTTGACCCGTGCGTAGTTCACCGAGCCTGCGATCAGGGCATCCGACGTTTTCGCGGTGCGGGCGGCGGCCTCGCCTGTCGTGACACGACCCTCACGGGAGGATCCTCATGAAGGCGCACCAGCTCGTCGAGTGGCAGAAGCCGCCGGAGTTCCGCGACGTGCCCGTCCCCGACCCCGGGCCGGGTGAGGTGCTTCTCAGGGTGGGAGGCTCGGGCGCCTGCCATTCGGACCTCCACCTGATGGAATGGCCGCAGGGCACATTCGACTTCGAGCTGCCGTTCACGATCGGGCACGAGAACGCCGGTTGGGTGGAGGCGTTCGGGGCCGGGGTCAAGGGCCTCGAGCTCGGCGAGGCGGTCGCCGTCTACGGTCCTTGGGGCTGCGGGAGCTGCCGCGCGTGCCGGCTGGGGCGTGAGAACTACTGCGAGCGTGCGGCCGAGATCGGTGCGCTGGGCGGCGGGCTCGGTCGCGACGGCGGCATGGCCGAGTACCTTCTCGTCCCCTCCGCCCGCCTGCTCCTGCCGCTCGGCGACCTCGACCCGAGGGACGCCGCTCCGCTCTCCGACGCGGCGCTGACGCCGTACCACGCCGTCAAGCGCAACCTGGAGCGGCTCGTCCCGGGGTCGGCCTGCGTCGTGATCGGTGTCGGCGGGCTCGGGCACATGGCAGTGCAGATCCTCCGCGCCGTCTCGGCGACGCGGATCATCGCCGTCGACCTCGACCCGGCAAAGCTCGAGCTCGCCCGCACGATCGGGGCCGACGACGTCGTCTCTTCGAACGAGGACGCGGCCGAGGCGATCAGAGAGCTGACGCACGGGCGTGGTGCGAGCGCCGTGCTCGACTTCGTCGGGGCCGAGACGACGATCCAGCTGGGGGCGTCGGTGGTGCGCCCGGAGGGCGAGGTCACGGTCGTCGGTCTCGCGGGCGGCAGCTTCCCGTTCCGGTTCGGCGCGATGCCGTGGGATGCAGCCATCACGGTGCCCTACTGGGGATCGACGATCGAGCTGATGGAGGTGCTGGACCTCGCCCGCGAGGGGAAGATCCGCTCGCACGTCGAGCGGTTCACGCTCGACGAGGCCCCGCAGGTCTACGAGCGGCTGCGGGAGGGCAAGATCGACGGCCGCGCGGTCGTCGTGCCCGCCGCCTAGATCGACCATCCAGCGCGGCTGTGTTGCGTTCGCGCGCATCGGGTATCACTGGACGAGGAAGAAACGCTTCGAAAGGGGATCCCGATGCGCCGCATCCTGCTCCTGACGGCGTGTGTCGCCGTCGTCACCGCCTCCGCCGCGCTCGCCAAGGCGTCGTTTCCGGACGTGATCGCGCTCCCGAACGGCTGGCAGCCGGAGGGGATCGCGATCGGGAACGGCACGACGTTCTACGTCGGCTCGATCCCGACCGGCGCCGTCTACCGCGGAGACCTGCGCACCGGCAAGGGTGCGACGCTCGTCGCCGGCGCCGCCGGACGCGCGGCCATCGGGGTCGAGCACGATCGCGGACGGCTGTTCGTCGCGGGCGGCCCGACCGGCAAGGGCTTCGTCTACGACGCGCGCTCAGGAGCGCTCGTCCGCGAGTTGCAGCTCGCGACGGGCGGCGGCGCCACCTTCGTCAACGACGTCGTCGCGACGAAGCGCGCGGCGTACTTCACCGACTCGAACCGGGCCGTCCTGTACCGTCTCGCGCTCTCGAAGAACGGCGCTCCCGCCGCGTCCGCCCAGGCGATCCCGCTCACCGGCGACTTCCAGCTCGTCGGCGGGTTCAACCTGAACGGCATCGACGCCACACCGGACGGGAAGACCCTCGTCGTCGTGCAGAGCGCGACGGGGAAGCTCTTCACCGTCGCCGCCGCGACCGGAGCGACGAAGGAGATCTCACTCGGCGGCGCTTCGCTCCCGAACGGCGACGGCCTGCTCGTGCACGGGCGAACGCTCTACGTCGTCCAGAACCAGCTGAACAGGATCGCGGTCGTCTCGCTCGCCAAGGGCTACGGATCGGGGACGATCACACGGACCATCACCGACGCGGACTTCGACGTGCCGACCACCATCGACCGCCACGGGAACCGGCTGTACGCGGTCAACGCCCGCTTCGGGACGGCGCCTGGGCCGTCGACCACGTACGCGGTCGTGCAGGTGCCGCGCTGACCCGGCTCACTCGTAGCGCAGCGCTTCCGCCGGCGCGATCCGGGACGCCCGGATTGCAGGCGCGAGCGTCGCGAGCAGCGCGACGGCGTACACGGCGACGAAGATCAGAACGAGGTCGCGCCACGGCACGACCATCTCGAGATTCGCCCAGCTCGGCGTCTTCCGCGAGTCCTGGACGATGTTCCAGCCGAGGAGCAGGCCGAGCGCGGTACCGACCAGGATCGAGGTCAGCGCGACGAACGACGACTCGAGCAGGAACACCGCCTGGATCATCGTGCGCCGGAAGCCGATCGCGCGCATCACGCCGATCTGCTGTCGCCGCTCGACGACGGCGCGCGCGCTGATCACGCCGAGCGCTGCCACCCCGACGACGAGCCCGAGCGCCATGAACCCCTGGATCAGGCGGTTGAACGTCCGGTTCGCGGCGCTCGCGTCGTCGACGACCTTCTGAATCGACTCGGCCTCGAGGCCGTTCGAGAGGAACGCTCCCTCGAGCCGGTCCGCCGCGGCGCCGGCGTCGACACCGGGCGCGACGGCGAAGTAGTGGATCGTGGGGGTGGTGCGTCCCGGGAACGCTGCGGCGAGCGTCGACTGCGAAGCCGAGAGGCCGCTCATCTCGAAGGGCGCGGAGTCGGCGAGGACGCCGATCACGGTCAGCCTCGTCTTCTTTCCGGTCTGCTTGTCGAGCACCTCGACCGGGACGGGGTCGAACGGCTTCCCCTCGTCCGCGTAGAAGCCGGTGATGGTGAAGTCCGACGGCATCACCTGAAAGCCCCACTGGTCGCGCCGCTGCACGACGAGACTGTCGACCACCGCGAGCCCGCGGTGCGTCTCCAGCGCCGTCCACACGTCACGCGAGTCCGTGTAGCCGCGCGCGATGGCGCCCAGCTGGAACGTCGTGTGAGAGAGGAACGAGTTGTCGAGCCCGCGGACGTGGTACTCCTCGAACGGCCGCCCGGTGCCGAGCTGACGCGCCTCCACGGCGAGGACGGATTGGCTCGCGACCACGGGATAGTCCGACGCACGCCTCCCGAGGCGGTAGTCGAGCTCGGCACGAATGTCCGGAGTCGCCGCGCGCGCGCCTGTCCCCGCGCGGATGTCGAACCCGCCGCCGAACGTGTCGACGTCGTTGAAGGCGGACTGGAACGACCCGGTCGACACGGAGCCGGTGACGAGCGTGAAGACGACGAGCGTGAACATCGCGAGCGTCGTGCCCGTCCGGAAGCGGCTCCGGAGCGGGTACGCCATCGACATCCGGAGCAGGGGCGCGAGCGCCTTGACGCGGCCGAGGATCGCCATCACGGCGCCGAGGAGCAGGTCGGCGTTGTAGACGATCACCCAGACGGCGCCGATCACGATCATCAGGCCCGAAACGATCCACGTCGAGAAGTTCATGGAGAGCTGCCCGAAGACCGACTCCCAGGCACTCCAGGGGAGCATCAACAGGACGACGATCACGAGCCCGGAGACGGTGTAGGCGACGCGGTCGGGGATCCCGACCAGTCGCGCGAACGGGACGAGGCTGACGATCAGGAGCGACACGCCGAGCATCGTCGGCGTCGCCGCGTTTCCTGCTGTCGCTACCAGCAGCGCGCCGAACGCGAGTCCGACGCCGCCGAGCACGACTCTTCGGCGCCGCCGCACGACCGGCGGCTCGGGCAGGTTCCGAATCGCCGTTGCGATCGTCATCGTGCTCACCCGCCAGGCGGAGAAGGCGACGACCACGAGCGTGAGGAGCACCCCGAGCGCGAACGCGATCAGGAGGCTCTGCCAGGTGAACGCGTACTGCACCTGCAGGCCTGCGTCCGCGTCCTCCGCGCCGAACGCGCGCGCCATCAGGAAGACCATCCCGTAGGCGACGATCGCGCCGAGGATCGCACCGACGGCCGCGGCGACCACGTCGTACGCCGCGCCCTCGAACGTGAACATCTCTGTCAGATGCCCGCGCCGCGTCCCGATCGCGCGGGCGATGCCGAGCTCGCCGCGGCGCTCTGCGGCGAGCATCACGAAGATGAGAAAGATCAGGAGGATCCCGGCGGCGATCGAGAACGAGCCGAACGTCGTGAAGAACGCCATGAACGCGCTTCCTGCCTCGTCCGCGGCCTCGATCGCGTCCTGCTTGATCGTCTTCACCTCGAGCGCGTGCTCCTCGAGGGTCGGCCCGAGCGTCTGCGCGACCTCGTCGGAGAGCGCCACCGCACCGGCTCCCGTCCCCCGGTTCGAGATCATCACCCCGAGGACGTCGTGGAAGCGCCCGTAGTAGACCTGGGCCTCGTGGAGTGGGAGGAGCAGCGCCGCGTCGGCGGTCGCTGCGCCGTTGAACCGGACGACGTCACGCACCTTCAGGTAGGCCGGCTTGCCGGCGGGGTAGGCGATCACCATGTCGCCCGGACGCGCGCCGAGCTCGTCGGCGGCATCGACGTTCAGGTACGCCTCCCCGGAGGGAAGGTCCGCCAGCGAGAGCTCCTTCCCGTCCGAGCCGACGATCGGCGAGAAGCCGTCCATCGCGGCCGGGTCGGCGGCGAACAGCATGGCGCTCGGCTCGCCCTTTCCCGTCCGAGGGGACTTCAGAGCTGTGTTGTCGACGACGACGTTCACGACGCCGTCGGCGAGCTCCGAGCCGAGCGTCGACCGGATCTCGCCGGCGACGGTCTCGGGGAACCACCGGATCCCGCTCGCGTCGCCGAGGTCGCCGGGGATGTCGTCCACGGCGCCCTTCGCCGAGACGACCTCGTCCGACTCGCCTAGCGCGGCGGTCGCGGTCGTGCGGATCGTGTGGCTCATGGTGTCGCCGGTGACGAGCGCGGCCGCGACGATCGTCGTGCCGAGCATCAGCCCCAGCACGATGAGCCCGGTCCGCGCCCGGCGGCGGCCGAAGTTGCGGACGCCGAGCCGAACGAGCACGGGGTTTCGGATCGCGAGCACCACGAGGATCCCGAACGCGATCCCCAGCCCCACCGCGAGGACGACGAGCAGGGTGTCGAGCGGGATCCCGAAGAGCTCGTTCACGACTCGACGGTCACCCTCGGCATCTCGGCGTAGGCGACCCTGTAGTGCTCGCGCCCGGCAGGCGCGCGATACACGGTGACGAACTCCTCGACCGCGGCGGCGGCCACCCCGGCGCTCCCCTCGACGGCCTCCTCCGTGTCCCAGAAGCTGACCACCATGCCCTTGCCCTCCGGGGTGACCATCACGGTGACGCCCTCGTAGCCGGGCATCTCGCGCACCCGGGGCATGACCTCGGTCTCGAAGCGTTCGAGGACGTCTGCGATCTCGACCCTGAGCGTGTCGATCTCAAGCAGCGTGACCCGCGAGTACATGTGGCACCTCCAGCAGTTGCTCCTCGACGACGGCGCCGTCGAGCATGCGGATGATCCGGTCGGTCTTCCGGCCCACCGAGATGTCGTGGGTGACGATCAGGAAGCTGAGCCCGCGATCGAGGTTGAGCTGGCGCATCAGGGCGACGATCTCCTGCGCGTTCTCCGAGTCCAGGTCGCCGGTCGGCTCGTCGGCCCAGACGATCGCCGGGTCGTTGACGAGCGAGCGGGCGATCGTGACACGCTGGCGCTCCCCGCCCGAGAGCGCGTCGGGGACGTGTCCGGCCCGGTCGGCGAGCCCGACCAGCTCCATCGCCTCGAGTGCCTTGTGCCTGGCCGTCTTCGCCCCGACACGGGCGAGCAGCAGCGGCAGCTCCACGTTCTCGACCGCAGTCAGGACTGGCATGAGGTTGTAGAACTGGAAGACGAACCCCATGTGTCGCGCGCGGTAGTCGGTGCGCTCGCGGTCGGACATCTCGCCGAGCGACGTGCCTTCGATGACCACCTCTCCCTGGTCGACGGCGTCGAGGCCCGAGAGGCAGTTGAGCAGCGTCGTCTTGCCGCACCCGCTCGGCCCCATGATCGCCGCCATCTCGCCGCGGGCGAGCGTCAGGTCGACGCCCCGGAGCGCCTCGACGCGGACGACCCCCGTGTCGTAGGTCTTGACGATCGATCGCGCCTCGACGATCGGGCTCGTGCTCATGGCACTCCTTCCGAGGCTCGTGGTCTTACCGAGTCTCGGATGCGTGAGGCCGAGCGCCATCGGCGGGTCCGCGGATCGTCCGGTGTGGGGAACTACCGAAGCTGTCGTGGTGCGGTCGCGGCTCTCAGCCGCGCTGCGAGAGCGGCACGTACGGCCGCTCGCCCTCGCCGGTGTAGACCTGGCGCGGACGCGAGATCTTCTGCTCGGGATCGGAGAGATGCTCTTCCCACTGCGAGATCCAGCCGGGTAGGCGGCCGAGGGCGAAGAGGACGGTGAAGTAGTCGGTCGGGTAGCCCATCGCCTGGTAGATGAGGCCCGAGTAGAAGTCGACGTTGGGGTACAGCCGGCGCGACACGAAGTACTCGTCCTCGAGGGCGATCCGCTCGAGCTCGAGCGCGATCTCGAGCTTCGGGTTGAGGCCCGTCTGCGCGAAGACGTCGTCCGCGACGCGCTTGATCAGCTTTGCCCGCGGGTCGTAGCTCTTGTAGACGCGATGGCCGAAGCCCATCAGGCGGCCGTGACCCGCCTTGACCTGCTCGATGAAGGCGGGGACGTTCTTCGTGTCGCCGATCTCGTCCAGCATGCGCAAGACGGCCTCGTTCGCGCCGCCGTGGAGCGGCCCGTACAGCGCCGCGATCCCCGCCGACACCGCCGAGAAGGGGTCGACCTGCGACGACCCGACACCGCGGACGGCGCTCGTCGAGCAGTTCTGCTCGTGGTCGGCATGGAGGATCAGCAGGATCTCGAGCGCGCGCTGGAGGACGGGGTTCGGCTCGTGGCGCCCGCCGATCTCGAATGTCATGTTGACGTAGTTGCCGATGTAGTCGAGGTCGTTCCGGGGCAGCACGTACGGCAGCCCGCGCGAATGGCGGAACGCGAACGCCGCGATCGTCGGCATCTTCGCGACGAGTCGTACCCGCTGCAGGCGTCGGTTCTCGGGATCGGAGATGTTCTTCGCGTCCGGGTAGAAGGTCGAGAGAGCTCCCACCGCGCCGAGCAGCATGCCCATCGGGTGCGCGTCGTAGCGGAAGCCCTCGAGGAACTTCTGGACGTTGACGTGGACGTAGGTGTGGTAGCGCACCTCGTCCTCGAACGCCCGGAGCTGTTCGGCGGTCGGAAGCTCGCCCTCGAGGAGCAGGTACGCGGTCTCGAGGAACGTCGCCTCCTCGGCGAGTTGCTCGATCGGATAGCCGCGGTAGCGAAGGATGCCCCGATCGCCGTCGATGAAGGTGATCGCGCTCCGGCACGACGCGGTGTTGAGGTAGGCGGGGTCGTACGACATGAGCCCGCCGTCGCCGTCGTCGACACCGATTTGCCGGAGATCGGTGGCGTGGATCGTCCCGTCCGTGATCGGGAGCGTGTACGCGCGCCCTGTGCGGTTGTCGGTGACGGTGAGCGTGTCCTCGGCCAATGCCTTCCCTTTCCTCGTCTTCGTGCCCTGATCGTCTCAGATCACCCGTCGACCAGGTCGCAGTCGCACTACGGTTTCCCGGTGCGCCGCCTCCCCGCCGAGCTGATCCCCAACGTCCCGGAGCCCGTCCGCAAGGTCGCCCGCAACGCGATCTGGAGCTACGGGCGCGCGACGTCGCGCTGGCGTCCCCTCCCGGGCTTCCTCGTGATCGGTGCGCAGAAGGCGGGCACGACCGCGCTGTACGCGTACCTCCGCTGGCACCCCGGCATCGCGGGGCCGTCCTGGAAGGAGGTGAGCTTCTTCGACCGCCACTGGTGGCGCGGCGAGGCGTGGTATCGCGGGCAGTTCCCGCTGCGGGCGGGCACGCGGCTCGTCGGCGAGGCGAGCCCGAGCTACCTCTTCCATCCCCTTGCGCCCGAGCGAGCGTACTCGCTCGTCCCGGACGCGAAGCTGATCGCGCTCGTCCGGAACCCTGTCGACCGCGCCTACTCCCAGTACCAGCACGAGGTGGCACTCGGACGCGAGCCGCTCTCGTTCGAGGACGCGCTCGCCGCCGAAGAGGAGCGGACGCGCGGCGAGGTCGAGCGGCTCGCAGCGGACCCACGCGCGTTCAGCCGTGCCTGGTGGGACCACACCTACGCAGCCCGAGGACGGTACGCGGAGCAGCTCGAGCGGTGGCTGGCCGTCTACCCGCGCGAGCAGGTGCTCGTCGTGGCGACCGAGGAGCTGGGGGGGAGGCCTGCCGAGACGTACGCGTCGATCCTCGCGTTCCTCGGCGCCGCGCCGCACTCACTCGACGAGTACCCGCGCGTCTTCGAGCGCGACTACGAGCCGATGCGTTCCGAGACGCGTGCCGCGCTGGAAGCGACGTTCGCGGAGCCCAACCGCAGGCTCGAGGAGCTGCTCGGTCGATCGTTCGGGTGGACATGACGCGCTAGGAGCGCCAAGCGGCCGCCAGCTCCTCGAACGGCCGCAGGGCGTCCGGGTCCGCCAGCGAGTCACGGCTCAGCGCCCGCTCGGCCGGCTCGCCCGAGAGGATGCGCTTCACCGGAACCTCGAGCACCTTCCCGGACAACGTCCGCGGCACGGATGGCACGGCCCGGATCTCGTCCGGTACGTGCCGTGGGGAGCAGTCCTCGCGAATTCTCGTCCTGATCCGCGCGACGAGGTCGTCGTCCAGGTCGACGTCGGTCCGGAGCACGACGAAGAGCGGCATGTATCCCTGCGTCCCCTCACGGGGAAGGTCGACCACGAGCGCGTCGACGACCTCGTCGAGCGCGAGGACGGCGCGATAGATCTCCGCCGTCCCCATCCGGATCCCGCCACGGTTGATCGTCGCGTCAGAGCGACCGGTGATGATCGCCGTGCCGCGATCGGTGATCTCGATCCAGTCTCCGTGGCGCCAGATACCGGGGAACGTCTCGAAGTAGCTCGACCGGTAGCGCGCGTCGTCCGGGTCACCCCAGAGCCTGATCGGCATCGACGGCATCGGCTCGGTGATCACGAGCTCGCCGACCTCGCCGACGAGAGGGCGGCCTTCCGCGCTCCACGCCTCGACCTTTGCACCGAGCGCGCGGGCCTGTAGCTCGCCGCGGTACACGGGAAGCGTCGGCACGCCGCCGACGAACGCGGTGCACAGGTCAGTGCCGCCGGACGTCGAGAACAGCCACACGTCGGGGCCGAGGCGGTCGTAGACCCACTCGAAGCCCTCGGGCGAGAGGGGGGAGCCGGTCGAGCCGACGGCCGCGAGCCGTGACAGGTCGCGTCCTTCGCGAGGCGCGATCCCGTCCTTCAGGCAGGCGGCGATGAAGCTCGCCGACGTGCCGAAGCACGTGACGCCGGTCTGCTCGGCGAGATCCCAGAGCGTCCCGAGATCCGGATGCCCGGGGTTGCCGTCGTAGAGCACGATCGATCCCTGCGTCAGCAGCCCGCCGTTCAGGAAGTTCCACATCATCCAGCCCGTCGTCGTGAACCAGAAGAGGCGGTCGCCGGCCTGCACGTCGGCGTGGAGGCCGACCTGCTTCAGCAGCTCGAGCAGGATCCCTCCGTGTCCGTGCACGATCGCCTTGGGCAGGCCCGTCGTGCCCGAGCTGTAGAGCACCCAGAGGGGATGA
>DASUZN010000161.1:0-4485 GCA_036376855.1 Gaiella sp.
GGTAGACGAAGCTGAAGACACCGCTCTGGGTGCCGTTCAGCCAGTTGTCGTCGGCGAACCCGAGCAGGCCGGGGCTCTTCGGCTTCTGCCCGATCGACCAGTTGACGAGCCCTGCCTCGTACGCAGGCGTGCCGTCGAGGAACGACGTGTGGTTCCGGGCCGCGACGAGGAACATGTTCACGAACCCGCCGAACGCCGCGTAGCCCGGATCGAGGTCGTTGTAACAGACCTTGTCGGAGACGAACTGCTGGTAGCAGCGGTTCCACTCGCCGTTCATTGCGATGTCCTGGTAGTCCGCGGTGAGCGTCGACTCGAACCCGCTCGGAAGCTCCTTGACGTTCGCGAGGAACAGATCGGGCGTGACGTAGTCCTCGGACGCGTTCCGCTGGTTCCAGCCCTCGACCGTGTTCACGTCGAGGTTCACCTGACTGGGCAGGCGATTGGCCGTGAAGTACGGCGGATAGAGCGGCGACGCCGTGGCGAGCAGGTCGAGCCCGACGTAGCGGATCACCTTGCCGAGGTCGGTCGTCAGGGGCGTCGAGCCGAAGCCCGGGTGGTTGTACGCGAGTGGCGTGCCCGTGTACTCCCAGATGTTCGGGATGCGGTAGTCCGGCGCGCCGTCGCCGTCGATGTCGGCGTTCGTCACGTCGTAGCTTCCGCCCCAGCTCTCCGGGCCGGCCGAGAGGTCGTAGAACCAGACGCGCCTCGGAGGCCCGGCGTACGGATTCTGGGGGTCGCTGGGCGCCGTGCCACCCCAGGCGACGAATTTGCGCGAATCGCGGTTGAGACCGAAGTTGTAGCCCGTGTCAGGATCCGGCTCGTTCGTCTTCGTGAAGACGTGGAACTTGAAGTCGCCGCGGTCCTTCCAGTTGACGAAGAGGATCGTCGGCTTCGTCACGTCGACGCCCGTCGGGGGGTGCTCGATGATCCATTTCTCGACGGACGGTCCGTCGATCCAGTTGTTCTGCGTGACGTCGAGCTTCCCGTTCTGCGCGTTGTAGTCGTCCTGGAAGACCGTGCGCGGCTTCGGTGTCGCGATGCTCGCGAGGTAACCGAAGAAGGAGTTCTCCCACGTCGTCGAGGTGTAGGACGGCAGGTAGTTGTACGTGTACGTGATCCCGAGAGCCGCCTCGTCGTCGAGCCCGTAGAGGAGCTTGTAGCGCGTCTTCGGCGACGCGCTCGCCGGCAGGCCGGCCTTGACGGCGTTCCAGTCGGGGTCGGTGCCGCCGAACGTGCCGACGAAGACCACGTTCACGTCGACCGCCTCGTCGAGTGCCGTCAGCCCGCCCGGGTTCAGCCCTGCGGACGCCGTCGTTGCGGCTGCTGCGACGGCCAGCGCGGCCGCGACAGCCGCGAGCACCAATCGTCTCATGTGTGCGTCTCCCCTTGAAGCAGCGCCGGCTCGGCGCCGGTTGACGGAACGCAACCTAGTACCCGGATCGGGACGGGTCAACCACCGGCGGCGACAACGGCAGCTCCGCCCAACGCGAGCACACCCCCGAAGCGGCGCGAACGGTCGAGCCGCTCGCGGAGGACGACCCTTGCAAGGACGATCGTGACGACGGGGTAGAGCGCGCTCAGGACCGCGACGATGCCGGCCGAGCCCTTCGTGGTCGCGAAGGCGACGAGGACGTTGGCCGTCGTGTCGAAGACGCCCACTGCTGCGATTGCGGGAACCAGTCGCGCAGGTGGCCGGATCGAGACCGATGCCCCCAGCGCCAGGGCAAGCGCCAGCGCGGTCGACGTGCCGCGCGCGGTGACGATCGTCCATGGGACGCTGCCGTCGGCAGCGGCGTCGAGGCCGACGATGAAGAGCCCGAAAGCCAGCGCGGCCACCAGCGCAAGGGCGACGCCGGCTGCGAGCGGCGTTCGTCCGACGCCGCCGCGCTCTCGTGCAAGCAGCACGATGCCGCCGAGCACCGCGACGATGCCGGCCCATTGCGCCGCCGAGGGCGAGACGCCCCGGCCCGCGTCGACGGCGAGCGGGACGATCGGGCTCGCGGCGGAGATCGGCGCGACGATCCCCATCGCGCCCACGGCCATGCCGCGGTAGAGCGCCGCCAGCCCGATCGCGCCACACGCGCCCGCCCCGGCCGCGGGAAGCAGATCGCCTGCGGCCGGGACCCCGTCGCGGGAGACGAGCAGCCATACGACCGCGCCGACGAGGCCGATCGCCTGCGAGAGCACGAGGACCGTGAGCACGTGGATTCGCCGCGAGGTAACCCCGCCCAGGAAGTCACCGGTTCCCCACGCCGCCGCTCCGAGGAGCGCGAGAGCCGCGACTGCCACGCGACGTCAGTCGGTGCCGACCGGGCGGGTTGCGGCGAGCGCGTCGAGCTGGTTCGCGTGGTAGAGGACACCCGCCTCGGCCGTGCGCGCCGAGGGTCGGTCGTGATGCGCTGCGATCGCGTGCAGCAGCTCCGCGCGCACCGTGGGATCGAGCGTGGCGGCCCGTTCGTCGACGAGGCGAAGCCCGAGCTGGACGTGCCCGAGCAAGGCGCCTTCCGGCGTCGGCCTGAACGCCGGCCCGCGGCCGAGCTCTCGCACGCGTCCCACGTCGTGGAGCAGCGCAGCGGCGAGAAGCAGGTCGGAGCGCAGCCGCGGGTGAAGCTGTGCCGTCTCGCGGCAGAGCGTCGCGACGCCCACCGTGTGCTCGAGCAGCCCGCCTGCGTAGCCGTGGTGACCTTCGGCCCCTGCCGCCGGAAGGAGCCGCATCCCGTCCCGGACCTCGCGGTCGGAGAGGATCGTGCCGACCACGGCGGCGAGCGCCGGGTGTGCGATCTCCGCGGCAAGGAACTCCAGGAACCCCTCCAGCTCCTCTCTGTCGCGGCGGATGGCGGGGGCGAGCGTCGCCGGGTCGGTCTCGGCGGCTTCCACCGTCCGCACCGCAAGCTGGAGGCGGCCGTCGAACCGTTCGACGCGACCGAGCACTCGCACGGCGTCGCCCTCCACGAAGCGCCGGTCGAGAAGCTCGACGTCGTCCCACACGCGACCCTCGATCCTGCCGCTCGGATCGACGAGCTCGAGTGCGAGATAGGGCTTGCCGCCGCGGGTCGTGAGCCGGCGCTTGCGGGCGACGGCGTAGATGCCGTCGACCGTGCGATCCTCGACGAGCTCCGCGATCGTCGCCACGGCGTGAGTGTAGGCTCGGGCGGTGGCCGACGTCCGCCCGTTCCGCGCCGTCCGGTACGCGCGGCCGACCGAGGCGGTGACGGCTCCCCCGTACGACGTGATCGCGGACGACGAGCGCGCCGCACTGCTTGCGAGGGACCCACACAACGTCGCGTGCCTGACCACGGAGCCCAACGCCGGCGTCGCCGGCGCGCGCCTGCAGGAGTGGCTCGCCGACGGCGTGCTGGTGCGCGACGAGAGCCCCGCCGTGTGGTGGCTCGAACAGGATTTCGTCGGGCCTGACGGTGTCGCGCGCTCGCGACGGGGAATCGTCGCCTCCCTTCGCGCGGAGCCGTACTCGACCGGCGCGGTCCTGCCGCACGAGCGCACGCACCGCGGGCCGATCGAGGGACGCCTTGCGCTCCTGCACGCGACGCGAACACAGCTCGAGCCCATCTTCGTGCTCTACGAGGGCACACCACCGATCGACGGCCCGCCTCCGCGTCGACCGGACCTCGAGGTCGGGGGCTCGAGGCTCTGGCGACTCGAGGGCGATCGCGGCGTTCCCGCTGCTTTCGCCGACCGACAGCTCCTGATCGCCGACGGGCACCACCGCTACGAGACCGCTGTCGAGTTCGCCGCAGAGGACGGAGCCGACCGGATGCTGGCGGTGCTCGTCTCGACGGACGACCCCGGCCTCGTCATCTTCCCGACCCACCGAGTCTTCGCCGGCCGGCCGGACCTCGACCCCGCCGGCGAGGAGCTTGCGAGCGTGGACGAGGCGGTCGAAGCGCTCGTCCGGGAGGCGCCGGACCACGCTGCCGCGGTCCTCGTTCGCCGGGACGGCACCCGGCTCGTCCGGGGCGGCGAGGGCGAGCTCGACGTGGAGCTCGTCGACCGGTTCGGCCACGAGGGGATCGCGTACACGCCGGACCAGAACGAGGCGGTGCGCCGGGTCGAAGAGGGCGAGGCGGACGCGGCGCTCCTCGTCCGGCCGTTGCAGGTCGCCGACGTCTTCGAGAGGGCCCGCGCGGGGCGGACGCTGCCTCAGAAGGCGACCTACTTCTTCCCCAAGCTGGTATCGGGGCTTCTGTTGCATCCGGTCGACCCGTGACCGACTGGCTCGCGTTCTGCCGTGGCGCGGTGTTCGACCTCGAGGAGGTGCTTCGTACGCTGCCGACGCGCGACGACCGCGAACCCGTGTTGCGCGCCGGCGAGGGCGGCGACGACACGACCGCGATCGACGCCGCCGCGGAGGACGCCGTCGTCCGCCGGCTGGAGGCGCTGGAAGCCGATCTGACGCTCGTCTCGGAGGAGCTCGGCATCCGGTCGTTCGGAAGCGGCAACGGGCCGACGGTCGTCGTCGACCCGATC
>DASUZN010000162.1:0-2417 GCA_036376855.1 Gaiella sp.
GTCGCGCGTGATCTCCTCGTCGCCGAGCTTCGTCGAGCGCGCGTCGATCTCGTACTCGTGGATGTGGATCGAGCTCAGGACGTCGTCCTTGACGAGCCGCTCCGAGAGCACGATCGCGTCCTCGAAGTTGTAGCCCTCGAACGGCATGAACGCGACCAGCAGGTTCGCGCCGAGCGCGAGCTCGCCGCCGTCGGTCGCGGCGCCGTCCGCGATGACCTCGCCCTTGCGAACCGAGTCGCCGAGCCCGACGACCGGCTTCTGGTGGATCAGCGTGCCCTGGTTCGAGCGCATGAACTTCGTCAGCGGGTACTCGTCACGAGTGCCCTTGCCCTCGACGACGAGCCTCTCGGCGTCGACGTCGATCACCGTGCCGGCGTTGCGCGCGAGCACGACGTCGCCGGTGTCGACTGCGGCCCGGTACTCGAGGCCGGTGCCGACGAGCGGCGCCTGCGGGATCATCAGCGGCACTGCCTGCCGCTGCATGTTGGCGCCCATCAGCGCGCGGTTCGCGTCGTTGTGCTCGAGGAACGGGATCAGGGCGGTCGCGACCGAGACGATCTGCGCCGGCGAGACGTCCATGTAGTCGACCTGCTCGGCGCGTGCGATCACGGCCTCGCCGGCCGCAGAGCGGCACAGCACTTGCTCGTTGACGAACTTGCCCGACTTGGGGTCGATCGCCTCCGACGCCTGCGCGATCGTGTACTGCGCCTCCTGGGCGGCGTCGAGGTACACGATCTCGTCGGAGATCTTCGCCTTCTCGACGACCCGGTACGGCGTCTGGATGAAGCCGAACTCGGACACCGTGGCGTACGAGGCGAGTGCGCCGATGAGGCCGATGTTCGGGCCTTCCGGCGTCTCGATCGGGCACATCCGGCCATAGTGGGTCGGGTGGACGTCGCGCACCTCGATCGGCGCGCGCTCGCGGGTCAGGCCGCCGGCACCGAGCGCCGACAGGCGGCGGCGGTGCGTGAGGCTCGACAGCGAGTTCGTCTGGTCGAGGAACTGCGACAGCTGAGAGGAGCCGAAGAACTCCTTGAGCGCCGCGACGACCGGGCGGATGTTGATGATCGTCTGCGGCGTGATCGTGTCGACGTCCTCGGTCGTCATCCGCTCCCGCACCACGCGCTCCATGCGGTAGAGGCCGACGCGGAACGCCTCCTGGATCAGCTCGCCGGTCGTGCGGAGCCGGCGGTTGCCGAAGTGCTCGTACTCGTCGAGCTCGGCCCGGATCGGCTCGCGCGAGATGACGGCGGCCTCGGCGGCGAAGTCCTTCGAGTCCTCGAGGACGCCGAGGCGCGCGGGGAGGTCGACGAGCCTCCGGACGAGCGCGAGGATGTCCTCGGTGGTGAGGACGCGCACGTCCTCCGGCACCGAGACCCCGAGCCGCTGGTTGAGCTTGTACCGCCCGACCTTCGTCAGGTCGTAGCGCTTCGGGTCGAAGAACAGCGAGCGAAGGAGGTTGCGCGCGTTGTCGAGCGTCGGCGGCTCGCCGGGGCGCTGCTTCTTGAAGACCTCGATGAGGGCCTCCTCCTCACGCGTGGAGGGATCCTTGTCGAGCGTGTTCTGGATGTAGACGCGGGTCGACTCGTCGAAGAGCGACAGGATCGCCTCGTTGGTCGACGTGTCGAGCTCGAACCCGGTGGTCGGGTCCTCGGCCGGCAGCGCGCGGAGCAGCGTCGTGATCGGCAGCTTGCGCTTGCGGTCGATACGGGCGTAGACGATGCCCTTCTTGTCGATCTCGAGCTCGAGCCACGAGCCGCGGGACGGCATCAGGTTCGCGGTGAAGACCTGCTTCGTCGCGTCCTTCGGCTCCATCAGGTAGGCGCCGGGCGAGCGGACGAGCTGCGTGACGATCACGCGCTCGGTGCCGTTGATGATGAACGTGCCGTGCTCGGTCATCATCGGGAAGTCGCCCATGAAGACCCGCTGCTCGCGGATCTCGCCCGTCTCCGTGTTGACGAAGCGGACGGTCATCGAGAGGGGCGCCTGGTAGGTCAGGTCCTTCTCGCGGCACTCGGAGATCGAGTGCTGCGGCGGGCCGAACTCGTAGTCGCCGAACTCCACCGCCAGCGTGCCGGTGTAGTCGGTGATCGGCGAGATGTCGTTGATCGTCTCCCGAAGCCCCTCGTCCAGGAACCACTGGAACGAGGCCTTCTGGATGTCGATCAGGTTGGGGAGGTCGAGAACGTGCTTCAGGCGCGAAAACGTCTTGCGCGCGCGCGGCGCGACTGCGGTGCTGCTCAAGAACAGCCTCCCTTACGTACGGCGGTCAGTGATGAGGACGGGCAGAGTGAGAGCCAGGCTCGACGCGGAACAGCAAAGAATAGCGGACACGCATGCTACGCCGCAACCCCGAAGGGGCGGCGAAGCAGTCCGTCGATAAGTGTAGCGCAACCCGTCAAGTCGAGGGCGGCCGG
>DASUZN010000163.1:0-11034 GCA_036376855.1 Gaiella sp.
GGCCCGGAGGTCGTGGCCGTGCCGAGCGGCCTCCTCGCACGTGGCGGGTTTGCGTGGCGGCCGGATGACGTCTTCCTCGCCGTCTCGTCCTCGGGGGAGTTCCGTGACCTCGTCGAGGCGGTCGACGCCGGCGCGCCCTCGCCCTACGCGGCCGTGACCGCGAACGCCGGCTCGACGCTCGGCGCGCGGGCCGGCGCCAGGGCGCTCGTCTCGGTGCCGAGCCAGCGCGCCGTCACGCACACGCAGGCGTTCTGCGGTGGGGTCGTCGCCGCGCTGCGCATGTGGGCAGCGGTCACGGCGGACACCGGCCTCGACGCTGCGCTCCACCGCCTGCCGGACGAGCTCGAGCGCACGATCGACCAGGCTCGCGCGTGGGCCGACGACATCGCTCCGATCGAGGCGAAGACCGCGGTCGTCTTCGGGAGCGGCCCCGGCTGGGCGGCCGCGTTGGAGGCGGCGCTCCTCCTGAAGGAGGTCGCAATCGTCCCGGCCGAGGGCGTCGAGACCCGCGAGGGCGCCACCTCGGCGATGATGGCGCTCGGGCCGGGGGCGCTCGCGTTGAGCCTCCCCGCGGGCACCGGTGACGATCCGCTCCTCGCGGAGGCCGAGGAGATCTGCGCAGGGCAGGGCGCGACGGTGGTGCGCGCCCCCGGCGGCGCGACGGCCGACCGCAGGCTCGCGGCGGTCTCGACGTTCCCTGCCGCGGTAGCGCTGGCCGCTCGCGTCGGCCTCGAGCGCGGCCTCGACGTCGACCGGCCCGCGTGGACCGACGCGTACTACCGGGTCGCGAGACGCACGGCATGAGCCGTAGGCTCGACGGAGGCTCCAGGGAGCGGAGGTGCCGGCTTTGCCGGCGCCGGGAGCGGGAATGAGTCTGGGCATCGGCGTGATCGGCTGCGGCAGCGTCTTCGCGGGGCCGTACCGGGCGATGATCGAGCGACTGCGGGCCGACGGTCGCGTCCACGTGAGCGCCGTCTACGACGTCGATGACGCGAAGCGGCGCGCAGCCGGCGCACGCTACGACCTGGACCCTGAGCTGCGCGGCCCCGACGCGGTGATCGGCGCGGGCGACGTCGACGTCGTCCTCGTGCTGACGAGCATGAACGAGCACGGCGCGTTGACGAAGGCGGCGCTCGAGGCAGGCAGGCACGTGCTCGTCGAGAAGCCGATGGCGACGTCGCTCGCGGAGGCGGCCAAGCTCCTCGAGCTCGCGGAGACGTCGCCCGGCCTGCTCGTATGCGCGCCGCACATCCTGCTGAGCCCGACGTTCCGTGCGGTGCACGGCGCGGTGCGCGACGGGCGCATCGGCGAGCTCCTCACCGCCCGCGCGCGCTACGGCTGGGCGGGCCCGTGGTGGGGCGATTGGTTCTACGAGCCGGGCGGCGGGTCGCTCTTCGACCTCGGCGTCTACAACGTGACGAGCCTCTGCGCTGTGTTCGGGCCGGCGCGGCGCGTGACGGCGATGGCCGGGGTCGCGATCGGCGAGCGCGAGGTGAACGGCCGCCGGATGCGGGTCGAGGCCGACGACAACGCCCACGTCCTGCTCGACTTCGGCGAGGCGCGATTCGCGGTGGTGACGACGGGCTTCACCATGCAGCGCTACCGCTCCCCCGCGATCGAGCTGTACGGCCGCGAGGGAACGATCCAGCTCCTCGGCGACGACTGGGCGCCCGAAGGGTGGGAGCTCTGGCGCAACGACGAGGGCGCGTGGCGCGTCTTCCCCGAGGCCGACCCGCATTGGCAATGGACGGAAGGCCTGCGCCACCTCGTCGACTGCGTCGAGAGCGGACGCCCGACCGTCACCCGGCCGGAACACGCCTACCACGCGCTCGAGATCATGCTCGCCGCACAGGCCGCCGGACGGGACGGCGTCGCGCGCCCGATCTCCAGCGGCTTTCCCGACCCGGCCTTCGACGCGTCGTTCGCCGAGCTCGACGCTGCTCGGCTCGCCCACGATCGCCGGAGCCACGATGGGCTATGAGCCGTCCCCACGGCCTTCTTTCGAGGCACCGACGGTGATCCGCGCAGCAGACGCCGTCCGGCACACCTGGGGCGACGAGGAGGCCGGGTTCGTCGAGGACTGGATCTACGTCTCCTCGCAGCAGATCCACGCGATCGTGTTCGGCCTGGAGCCGGGCGGCGCGTTCCGGCACTCGGAGAGCTTCCGCACGGTGTTCGCGGCCGACGAGCTGCTGTACGTGCTGCAGGGGACGCTCGTGCTCGCGAACCCGGAGACGGGGGAAGTCGTGCGCGCGGAGCCCGGCGAGAGCGTCTTCTTCCGCCGAGACACCTGGCACCACGGCTTCTCCTACGGCGACGAGCCGCTCCGGGTGCTCGAGCTCTTCGCGCCACCCCCGGCGACCGGCACGTCCGGCGCGTACGCGCGGACGCGGCCGTACCTCGCGCAGAGCCTCTACGCCGTCGAGGGCGTCGTCGGGAACCTCGCCGGCGCACCTCCCGCGGAGGGCTCGCTGCGCGTCCTGCGTCGCGAGGACAGCGCCTGGCGGCTCGACCGAGACGTGCTCGTCGGGCTCCTGATCAGCACGGAGCACCTGACGGCCGGCACGGTGACGGTGCCGGCCGGGCAGGCGAGCCTCGAGGAGACGCACGACGGGGAGAAGCTCGTGTACGTCACCCGCGGGGAGCTCCGGATTGAGGCGGCGGGCGTGGAGGCGACGCTCGCGCCCGGCGACGCGTTCTTCGTCCCGTCCGGGACGTCGCATCGCTATGCCGCGACGGACACCGGCGTCGCGGAGGCGGTCTTCGGCGTCGCTCCGAGCTTCGAGCCGTCCTGAGCGACGCGGAGCGGGCGCCCGCAGGCGCCCGCTCCGCTGTCGTTCGAATGCGGCTCGGCTAGCGGAGCCGGACGGCGCCCGACGTCGCGGTAAAGCCGCTCGTCGTCGGGTTGACGCACGGAACACCGAGTGCCGCGAACGGCGTGCACGCGGCCGGTGCGGCCCGGCCGGCGACGACCGCGCGCGCGCGGAACGACGTCGCCTTGGACGCCTTCGGCACGGCGTAGGTGAACGTGCCGTTCGCCTTGGCGGCGACCGTCGCGAGGCGCTTCGTGCCGGCGAGGATCGTGACGCGCGTCGCGACCCCTGTGCCGCCCTGCGTGACGCGGCCCGTGAGCCGCTTGACGCTCTTCACCTTGCGGCCGGTGAGCGTGATCCCGCCCGGCGCGATCACGGCCGGAGAGACGACGCTGGCAGCGGCGTTCACGGTTCCGACGCCGGCGTTCCACGGCGTCCAGAACGCGGCCCATGCGCCCTGCACGACCGAGCCGATGACACCGTTGAGCGTCAGGTCGGCGCTCAGGAACTTCGCCCCGAACGTCGCCCCCACCGGTGCGGGGAGGTCGGGCGGCGGCAGGCAGAACACGAGCTGGGTCGAGCCGAGCGCCGTCTGGGCGCCGCTCGTCGGGACGATGTAGGCGGGCAGGTTGATCGTCTGGCCCGCCGCCTGCAGCACCAGCAGGAGCGTCAGCTGCGGCGTCACGGGGCCGATACAGCCCGTCTGCGACGCCGGCGTGACCGCGCCGGGGGGAGCGACGACGATGTCGCCCGCGAGGGGCAGCAGCGCGCCGCCGAGCGCGAGGGCGCTGACCTGCGCCTTCGCGGTGCCGACCTTCGTACCCGGTGCGGCGGTCGTCGTGATCGTGCTCCCGTTCGGGATCACGATGGCCGCACGGGCCGTCGCGTCGTCGCTCACCGACGCGGAGGCGACGATGTTGGTGACGTTCCCGGGCGCGTACGCGACCGAGAGCTTCGGCGACGTGTACGCCGCGGTGGCCACGGCCGCGAGCGCGAGCGCGACGAGCGCGGCGACGGCGACCACGGCGGTGCGTGTCCGTGTCCTCATCGTGGGTGTTCCCTCCTTGGTGGGTGGAGTCATCGTGCGGGGAAGGGCCCTGCTGTGCGGACCCACTGCTTGTTGTCGTAGCGGTAGAGGTAGACCGTGTCGATCGGGAAGGCGTCGGTTGCCGAGGTGCGGAGCCGTGTTCCCGGGAGCAGGAACGGGTTCTTGGTCGTGTCGAGGCTCCGCGCGGCACGCAGCAGGCTTGCGCGGGTGAGGTTCTTGCCGGCCCGACGCAGCGTGTCGACCATCGTCCACGCAACCGTCATGCCGTACCAGTTGTAGACGTCGCTCCACTTCGACGAAGGGGCGAACCGCTTCAGGATCGACGTGTAGAGCGCGACGCTCGGGTCCTTGCGCCAGATCGGGTCGTTCGGGTTCTTGACGAACGCGATCGCGCGCGCTCCGAGGGTGAGGTCGGGGGCGTTCGCCCGCGCGATTGCCATGATGTTCGGCTCGATCGAGACCGATGCGAGGTAGAGCTGCGGCTTCCACGCGAGCTTCTTCGCGGCGACGATGGCCTGGATCATGAACTTCGGCGTCGCGAAGAGCATGAGCGTGTCCGCGCCGGACGCCTTGAGCTTCGCGACCTGGGCGACGACGTCGGTCGACGTCAGCTCGTACGGCTCCGAGGCGACGATCTTCGGTCCCTTGCCGGCGATCGCGCGGGAGAGGCCGCGGGTCATGTCCTTCCCGAGCTCGGTGTTCTCGAACAGCACCGCCACCTTGGCCTTCGGCCGCGTCGCCACGAGGTCGCGCCCGTCGACCGCTCCCTCGCCCCGGTAGCTCGGCAGGAAGCCGACCGTCCACGGGTAGCGCGCCGAGGCGCCGCCGAGGGCCTGCGAGCCGTCGCCGGCAAAGAGCTGCGGCACCTTCTGGGCGTTCAGGTAGTCGCGGATCGCGAGGTTGTTCGCCGTGCCGACCGCGTTGAAGATCGCGAACACGTGGTCCTGCTCGACCAGCTTCCGCGTCAGCTGGACGGTCTGCGCGGGGTTGTAGGCGTCGTCGTAGTAGCGGTACTCGATCTTGCGCCCGTTGACGCCGCCCTTCGAGTTGACGTAGTCGAAGTACGCCTTCGCGCCGGGCGCGACGGTGCCGAACGCGGCGGCCTCGCCGGAGAGGGGGACCGTGCCGCCGATCAGCACCGACGTCGCGGTGACACCGGGGTCGGCGGTCGTCGACGCGCTCGCGGCGGCGACCACACCGAGCGCGACCGCGGCCGCAACCGCGAGCACGCGCCTCATCGCGAGACGGGCGTCGTCAGCTGCGGAAGCCGCAGCGAGCCGCCGGTAACCGTGAGCCGCGCCGTCGGCGCAAACGGCAGGTCGAGGTAGAGCAGATTCCCGGGGTTCTGGGCGAGCGACGACGAGGCGATCGTCACCGTCAGCTTCGAGCCCTTCGGCAGGAACGTCGCCTGGTTCGAGAGCACGATCCGGTACGTGCGCTTCCCGGCCTTCGTCGGCACGCCGCCGCCCGCGACGACGATCTCCTTCCCGGCCGGCGTTCGTGCGCTGAGAACACCGACGATGCGCGACCACCCGCCGGTCGCGTTCGCGGTCACCTGGACGACGGGCGAGCCGAACACCTCGGTGGGGCGCGTGAGCCGGGGAAGCGTCCGCTGGAGCTTTCCGGACTGGCCGAAGGCAGTCCTCGCCGCGAACGCCGTCCGCGTCGTGACCACCTTCGGCAGCGACGCGAACCGCACCGGCTGCCCCTTCCAGCTCTCGGGCGAGATCGCGATCGGCTTCGCGAGCGGCGCCGCTGTGTCGCCGCGGAGAAAGCGGTCGAACCAGCGGGCGCCCTCCGCGAGCATCGCCGGCGTGTCGGCCGCGACGCCGGGCGAGGGAGCGTGCCCGGAGAGGCCGAACCACAGCTCCTTCGGGCCGGCGAGCGCGCGGTACGCGTTCAGCGCGTGCTCCATGCCGAAGGCAAAGTCGCGGCGGCCCTGCATCATGAAGACCGGCGTCTTGACGCCTTTCAGCGCGGGGAGCGACGAGCGCGCGGCCGCGAACGGCAGGACCGGGGCGATCGTCCCGGCGTAGGCGGCGTCCCGGATCGCGAGCACCTCCGGGTCGATGCGCTTCGGGTCGAGCGAGCCCAGGAAGCCGGCGATCACGCCTGTTTTCGCGAGCCGCTGCGGAAGCAGCGCGTCGCGAAGGTCGGTCCAGCTCATCGAGATCTCGAGCGCAGCCCACGGCACGCCCGCCGCGAGCGAATTCCATGCCGCGCCGCCGCCGTAGGAGACGCCCCAGCCGCCGATCCGCGCGTCGGCGACGTCGGGCCGGTCGCGCAGCCACGAGAACACCGCCCGCACGTCCGCGATCTCCTTCGGGCCGTCGATCCCGATCAGCCCGCCCGACTGCCCATGGCCGCGCGCGTCGTAGGCGAGCACGGCGTAGCGGTCGCCGATGCCCATCGCCTGGGCGACCGCGAGCGTGCTCGAGCGGTTGCCGCCCAGGCCGTGCATGAAGATCACCGCGGGCCAGCCTCCCGCGGGGGCCGCGCCGTCGGGCAGCGTCAGCGTCGCGGCGAGCGGGGTGCCGTCGGCGGACGTGATCGTCACGTCCTGCCTGGAAACCGCGCCGGCAGGGCCGGAGGCGAGGAGCGACGCGGCCACCACGGCGAGCAGGACGAGCAGCACGCGTGGGGCGGGCGCGGTCACGGCGGCCAGGGTAGCCCACGTCTGTTAGGCATCGGTGTGGAGCGACGCCCGTATCATCCGCGCGATGGACGCACGGCCGATCGGCGTCTTCGACTCGGGCGTGGGCGGCCTCACCGTCCTCCACGAGCTGCTCGTGACGTTGCCTCACGAGGACGCCGTGTACCTCGGCGACAACGCGCGGCTGCCCTACGGCCCCCGTCCGCTCGCGGAGGTGCGGCGCTTCGCGCTCGAGGTCGGTCGCCACCTGGAGCGAGAGGGCGTCAAGCTCGTGGTCGTCGCCTGCAACACGGCGACCGCCGCCGGTCTCCCCGATCTCCAGCGGGCGCTCGACGTTCCGGTCGTCGGAGTCCTCCACCCGGAGGCGCACGCGGCGGCGCTCGCGACCCGCAAGCGGCGCGTCGGGCTGCTTGCGACCGAGGCGACCGTCGCGAGCGGCCGGTACGAGGAGCTCGTCCATGCGCACGACGCGAGCGTCGAGGTCGTCTCCGTCCCGTGCCCGCGGCTCGTCCCGCTGATCGAGGGACCCGATCCGTTCGGCGAGGAGACGACCGAGGCCGTCCGCGAGGTCGCGGCACCGCTTCGCGAGGCGGGTGTCGACACCGTCATCCTCGGCTGCACGCACTACCCGATCATCCGGCCGATCTTCCAGCGGGTCTTCGGACGCGGTGTGACGCTCGTCTTCTCCGCCGACGAGACGGCTCGAGAGGTGTCCGAGACGCTGGCGCGCAAGGCGATCGAGAACGGCGAGGGTCGTGAGGGCTCGATCCGCTTCCTGACGACGGGCGACCCGGACGACTTCGCGGAGATGGGCAAGCGGTTCCTCCAGCTGCCGGTGCGCGACGTCGAGCGCGTGACGGTCGCCGCGACGACGCCGCAGGCGGCATGATCCCGCGCGACGCCGGCCCATTCCAGAGGGAGACGCTTTGACACGCCACGACGGACGCAGCGCCGACCAGCTCCGCGAGCTCGACCTCCAGCCAGATTTCCTCGAGCAGCCGCACGGCTCGGTGCTCTACGCGCAGGGACGCACGGTCGTGCTCTGCACGGCAACGGTCGACGAGGACATCCCGCGCTGGCTCCGGGGCAAGGGCAAAGGCTGGATGACAGCCGAGTACTCGCTGCTCCCCGCCTCGACGGGCGAGCGGACGCAGCGCGCCGTGACGCGCGGGCGCCCGGATGGACGCACGGTCGAGATCCAGCGGCTGATCGGGCGTGCGCTCCGCAGCGTCTGCGACTTCCAGGCGCTCGGCGAGCGGACGCTGTGGCTCGACTGCGATGTCCTCCAGGCCGACGGCGGCACGCGCTGCGCCGCGATCACGGGCGCGTACGTCGCCGCGTTCCGCGCCCTCGACCGCTTCGGGCTGACGAAGGCGCTGCCGTCGTCGGTCGCCGCCGTCTCGGTCGGTGTCGTGAACGGGGAGCCGGTGCTCGACCTCGACTACGTCGAGGACTCCTCCGCCGACACGGACATGAACGTGGTGATGGCCGCCGACGGCAGGCTCGTCGAGGTGCAGGCGACGGCCGAGAAGGAGCCTTTCTCGCGCGAGCTCCTCGACCGGCTGCTCGACCTCGCGACGGGTGGGATCGAGGAGCTCCGCACCGCCCAGCGCACGGCCTGCGAGGCCCCGTCGCTCCTGTAGTGCCGCGGCTCGTTCTCGCGTCGGGGAACCCGCACAAGCTCGAGGAGCTGCGGCGGGCGCTGCCGGGATTCGAGATCGAGCTGCTCGGGCGCGACGATCCGCCGCCCGAGGACGGTGCGACGTACGAGGACAACGCACGGATCAAGGCGCGCTGGGGGCGGCTGCTCGCTTCGGTGGACGCGTGGGTCGTCGGCGAGGACTCCGGGATCGAGGCGGTCGCGCTGGGCGGCGCGCCGGGCGTGCGGACTGCTCGGTGGGCGGCGGGAGATCCGGTCGGCCGGATGCTCGAGGCGCTCGCGGGCGAGGACGAGCGGGCGGCGCGCTACGTCTGCGTGATGGTTGCGATCGCCCCCGACGGCCGCGAGCTCGTCGCGGAGGGCGCGCTCGTGGGATCCATCGCCGGCGAGGCGTCCGGCGACGAGGGCTTCGGCTTCGACCCGGTGTTCGTCTCCGAAGGCGAGACGGAGACGGTCGCGACGCTCGGCAACCGATGGAAGGCGACGCACTCGCACCGTGCCCGCGCGGCCGCCGAGCTCGGACGGATGCTCGGCGCACGTCGCTGACGCCCAGCGCCCCTCACGCTGCGGCCGCGGGCTCCGGGCGCCGCGGTTCGACCTCGCGCTCGGTCACCCCGTAGGCGAGCACGTAGTTGAGCGCCGCACCGAACACGATCACGTTCGCCATCACGTAGAGCCACACGAGGAGCAGGAACGTCGTCCCGAGCGCCTGCAGCGCGACCACGTCGGACGACAGCGAGACGAAGAGTGGCAGCGCCTGGAGCGTCCCGACGAGGACGATGGCGCCGAGCGTCGCGCCGGGTAGCACCTCGCGGTGTGTCAGGCGCGCGTTCGGGAGGCGGTAGTACGCCGACTGGAGGAACGCGAAGAGCGCCGCGCCGGAGGCGAGCAGGGTCAGCGCGAGCGCGACCCACTGGTTCGCGACGACGTTCGTCGCGTAGCGGCGGAGCAGGTCGTAGCCGAACGTCCCGACCGTGAGGCCGGCGAAGAGGATGACGAGGGCGGCGGTCATGTAGACGCTCGCGAGCGCCTTCCCGCGAAGGAAGGACCGGTTCGGTCGCCCGTAGAGGATGTTGAACGCGGACTCGAGCGCCGAGAAGAGCGAGACGGAGCTCCAGAGCAGCGCGACGGCGCCGACCACCGACAACGCCGTCGCGTTCTGCTGCACCGCGTCCACGACCTTCACGATCGACTCGACCGAGCGGTCGGGGAAGACGTCCTCGAGGTACGAGACGAGCGCGCTCGACGAGTCGGCCTGGTCGAGGAAGCCGAGCACGGAGAGCGCGAGGAAGATCAGCGGCACGAACGAGGCGAGCGCGAAGTACGCGACCATCGCCGCGAGGTGGGTCCCCCGCTCCGAGAAGAAGCGGTCGAAGGTCGCCCCGATGGCGCTCACCCGGGGGATGGTGCCGCAGGCGGCGGTCGCGCGTCCGCTCGTTTGGTAGCTTCGAGCGCCGGCATGGACGCTTCCGCCGCCCTTTCGGAGCTCCTCGCGCTCTCGACGCAGGTCGTCGAGGCCGTGGTGGCGAAGCCCGACGGCGCCGTCGAGGCGGCGCATGCGGCGGAGGGCGAGCGTGCGCGACGGCTCGCCGAGGCGGGAGCCGAGCTCCTCGCCGAGGCGTCGGCGCTGCGGCCAGATGTGGCCGTCGATCGCGTCCACGTCGATCTCGGGCGCGGCTCGCTCGTGGCTGTCTCCGACGGCGCGCGGGTGATCGTCGCAAGCACGGTCCCCGAGCCGACCGCCGGCCTCGTCGCCTTCGACCTGCGGACGGCGCTGCGCCGGATCGCCGAGGACGGCGCATGAGGCTCGTCCTGCTCGCCGTCGCGGCCGTCGGCGCCTGGCTCTTCCTCCGGCGTCGCCGCACGGCTGACGAACGGCACGTCGTGGTCGGGTGGGCCGACGGCTCCGAGCTCGAGCTCGGTGACGGCACGGCGCGCGAGCGTCTCGTCGCGATCGCCGAGGGCGCGCTGCGATGAGCGCCGTCGACGAGCTGGGGCGCCGCCTCGTGGACGTCGCGCTCCTCGAGGGCGACTTCACGCTCCGCTCGGGCCGCCGCTCGCGCTGGTACCTCGACAAGTACCGCTTCGAGACCGACCCCGACATCCTTCGCGAGCTCGGCGAGCGGCTCGCGGACGCGATCCGCGCATCGGAGCCGGGCTCGGCCCGCATCGCCGGGCCGGCGCTCGGCGCGGTCGCGCTGGCCGCCTCGGCGGCCATGGCGTCCGGTCTGCCCTTCATCATCGTGCGCGGTGAAACCAAGGAATACGCCACCGGGAACCGCATCGAAGGGCCGCACGAGCCAGGTGAGCTCGTGTGCCTCGTCGAAGACGTGGTCACGTCGGGCGGCGCCCTCTGCGAGGCGGTGGAGGCCGTTCGCGCAGCCGGGCTCGTCGTCCGCCACGCGGTGTGCGTCGTCGACCGCGAGGAGGGGGGCGCAGACGCCCTCGCACGGGTCGGCGTGCGGCTCGCCGCGCTCTACCGGGCGGGCGATCTGCTCCCGGAGCGGGAGCAGGGGATGAACCCGCATGGTTGAGCCGGACCCGCGCGGGTTATAGGCTCGGGGCGGGGTAATCGCAGGACAATCGACCAGGGAGGATCGAACGTGACCAAGCAGGAGTTCGTGGACGCCGTCGCCGACAAGGCCGGCCTGACCAAGCGCGACGCTAGCTCGGCGGTCGACGCCGCTCTCAACGTAATCGAGGGCGCGCTGAAGGACGGCGAGGCCATCACGTTCACCGGCTTCGGCAAGTTCCACGTCACGCGACGCGCGGCCCGACAGGGCGTCAACCCGCGCACCGGCGAGCCTGTGCAGATCGCCGCCGCGAACGTGCCGAAGTTCAGCGCGGGCTCGCAGCTGAA
>DASUZN010000164.1:0-8647 GCA_036376855.1 Gaiella sp.
GTGGCGTGCGAGCAGCTCCCGGGCAACCTCGTAGCCGACGCGCTTGCGGCGCGCTGCACGGACGACGAAGAAGTCGCCGATCGTCCGTCTCCTCCCGGAGAGGCCGGTGACGAACGCGAGCCCCGCGGGCGCGCCCAAGAACGAGATCAGATAGCCGCACACCTCCTCCGGGTCGTCGAGGTACGTCTGGAGGCGGCCGACCTTGAACAGGCCCTCGGCGTTCGGCAATGAGCCGCGCACCTGGGACAGGTCGTGGGAATAGAGCTGCCACAGGCGCTCGACCACCGGCAGGTCTGCGTCGGTGATCACGCGAAGCTGCGGCCGCTCCTCCATGCGCCCGATTGTGCAGTCAGCGCGCGAGCGTGGTCCGGCCGAGCGCGCGCGGCGCCTCTAGCTCATCGCGCCGGGGGAGCCACAAAACCGCTCACCGTCGGCGTCAGTCCGGTCGAACGCGCTTGCTCTGCACGCCCGGGAGGCATACGTTGGATTTGTCACTAGCGGAGGAGACGTGGCGAAGAGCTTGTCGTGCCGGCTGGGGCGTCACACCTGGACAGAGCACGTCGAGAAGGGCGAGAGCTGCATGATCTGCTCGGCCTGCGGCAAGACGGCGCAGGGGCCGATGAGGGACATCGAGATGCCACGGCACGAGTACACCGGGTGGCGTGGCGGTAACACCGTCGACAAGATCGACAACCCGTAAGAGCCCGGCTCAGACGTCCAGGACGATGGTCACGGGGCCGTCGTTCACCAGCTCGACCTCCATCTTCGCCCCGAAGACGCCGGTCTCCACGTTCACACCGAGTTGGCGCAGGGCATCGCAGAGGCGCTCGACGAGCGGCTCCGCCGCCTCGGACGGCGCGGCGTCGGTGAAGCTCGGGCGCGTTCCTTTCCGCGTGTCGGCAAGCAGCGTGAACTGACTGACCACGAGCGCCTCGCCGCCCGTGTCGAGGAGCGAGCGGTCGAAGCGGCCTTCGGCGTCGGGGAAGATCCGGAGGCGCGCGATCTTCGCCGCGAGCCGAGTGGCGCTTTCGGACGTGTCCTCGTGCCTGGCGCCGATCAGGACGAGCAACCCGCGCCCGCAGGTGCCGACCGTCTCTCCGTCGACACGCACCGAGGCGCTCGACACCCGCTGGACGACGGCCCGCATGCGGCGATTCTCACCCCGGGCGCGGTAGCGTGCAGGCGATGGCGGCGTTGATCGAGGACTACGGCTTGATCGGCGACCTGCAGACCGCCGCGCTCGTCTCGCGGCACGGCTGCATCGACTGGCTCTGCTTCCCCCGCTTCGACTCGGGCGCGTGCTTCGCGGCGCTGCTCGGCAACGAGGAGAACGGCCGCTGGTCGCTCCGGCCCTCCGGCGAGATCACGCGGGCGCGGCGCCGCTACCGCGACGACACCCTGATCCTCGAGACGGAGCTCTCCTGCGAGAAGGGCGTCGTACGGCTGATCGACTTCATGCCGCCGCGCGGCGAGGCGCCGGACGTGGTGCGGATCGTCGAGGGCGTCCAGGGAACGGTGCCCGTCAAGATGAGCCTGAGCATCCGGTTCGACTACGGCTCGATCGTCCCGTGGGTCCGCCGGCGCAAGCAGGGTTTGCTCGCGATCGCAGGTCCCGACGCGCTCTTCCTCGCCACTCCTGTCGAGCTCGTCGGCCGGAACCTCCACACCGTCGCCGACTTCGAGGTCTCCGAGGGCGACCGCGTGCCGTTCGTTCTCACGTGGTACCCGTCGAACCGGCCGCCGCCCGAACGGACGGACGCCGAGGAGGCGCTGGAGGACACGGCGTCGTTCTGGCGCGAGTGGGTCACGGACTGCGCCCACACCGGTCGCTTCCGGGAGCCCCTCGTGCGCTCGCTGATCACGCTCAAGGCGCTCACGTACGCGCCGACGGGCGGGATGGTCGCCGCGCCGACGACCTCGCTGCCCGAGTCGCTCGGCGGCGTCCGGAACTGGGACTACCGGTACTGCTGGCTTCGTGACGCCACGCTGACGCTGCTGGCGCTCGTGCGCGCGGGCTACGACGACGAGGCGCGCGCGTGGCGCAACTGGCTGCTCCGCGCGATCGCGGGGCTTCCTGACGAGCTCCAGATCATGTACGGGATCGCCGGCGAGCGCCGCCTCACGGAGCTCGAGCTCGACTGGCTCGACGGGTACGAGGGTGCGAGCCCGGTGCGGATCGGCAACGCCGCCTCGGACCAGCTCCAGCTGGACGTCTACGGAGAGGTCGCCGATGCCCTGTACCACGCCCGCGCCGCCGGGATCGAGCCCTCGGCCGAGTCATGGAGACTCAACGCGAAGATCCTCGAGTGGCTCGAGGACGGCTGGCGCGAGCCCGACGAGGGGATCTGGGAGGTGCGCGGTCCGCGACGGCATTTCACGCATTCGAAGGTCATGGCCTGGGTCGCGTTCGACCGCGCCGTGCGGAGCGTCGAGGAGTTCGGGCTCGACGGCCCGATCAAACGCTGGGGAGACCTCCGCGACGAGATCCACGACGAGGTCTGCGGCAAGGGGTTCGACCAGGAGATCGGGTCGTTCACGCAGGTCTACGGCTCGCCGCGGCTCGACGCGAGCCTGCTGCTGATACCGCTCGTCGGGTTCCTCCCGGTCGACGATCCGCGCGTGGCGGGCACGATCGCCGCGATCGAGCGTCACCTCGTTCGCGACGGGCTCGTCGAGCGGTACCGCGCCGACGGCGACAACACGAGCGTCGACGGCTTGCCGCCGGGCGAGGCGACGTTCCTGCCGTGCTCGTTCTGGCTCGTGCAGGTGATGGTGCTCCAGGGCCGCCTCGCCGAGGCGGAGGCGCTCTTCGCCCGGCTGCTCGCGTTCCGGAACGACCTCGGCCTGCTCTCCGAGGGGTACGACGTCGACGCCGGGCGCCTCGTGGGGAACTTCCCCCAGGCGTTCACCCACCTGACGCTCGTCGACGCCGCGCTCACCCTTGACGAGGGCTGGTGCCGCCGCGCCGGCAAGGGGACGGTCGACGAGACGCGCCCCGCCCGGCTCGAGGGCTGACGGTGGCAGTCGTCGAGCTCCGCGACCGGGACGCGCTCGCGCGCTTCCTCCGCGCACGACCGGCCGTCCATGCCTACGAGCTCGGCGACCTCGACGACTTCTTCTGGCCCCACACGCGCTGGCTCGGATGGCAGCCGAACGGGAATGTCGAGCAGGTGGCGCTCCTCTACGACGAGCCCGAGCCACCGGTGCTGCTCGCGTTCGCGGACGGCACCGGAGACGGTATGCACAAGCTCCTCCGCTCGATCGTGGACGAGCTGCCACCACGCCTGTACGCCCACCTCTCGCCCGGGCTCCTCCCCGCGCTCGCGCCCGAGCGCGAGCCGTCGAGCCCGCCCGCGTCGCATCTCAAGCTCGGCCTCGTCGAGCCGGACGCGCTCGATCTCTTCGACGTCGCGGACTGCGTCTCGCTCTCTCCGGCCGACCTCGCCGAGGTCGAGCGCTTCTACGAGCGCGCGTACCCCGGAACGTGGTTCCAGCCGCGGATGCTCGAGACCGGGCGGTACGTGGGCATCCGGCGCGGGGACGACCTTGCGTGCATCGCGGGCGTGCACGTCTGGTCGCAGGAATGGCGTGTTGCGTGTCTAGGCAACGTCGCGACCGTGCCGTCGGCTCGCGGCGAGGGGCTCGCGACCGCCGCATGTGCCAGGCTCTGCCGGGTTCTTCTCGGGGACGGGATCGACGTGATCTCGCTCAACGTCCGCGCCGACAACACCGCAGCGATCCGGGCCTACCAGAAGCTCGGGTTTGCGCACGCAGCCGACTACCTCGAGGTGATGCTCACGGCTCCCCACGGAAGCGAGCGGCCGTCGTGATCTGCGTCGTCGGCGCCGGCCCGGCCGGGCTTGCGTGCGCGGCGACCCTCGGACGCGCAGGGGCGGACGTTGTCGTGCTGGAGAGGGCCGACGTCGGTGCCGCCTGGGACACACGGTACGACTGCCTCCACCTCCACACCGTGCGGTGGCTCTCGGGATTGCCGGGGTACGGCTTCCCGCGGGCGTACGGCAAGTGGCCGTCCCGCGACCACGTCGTCGAGTACCTCCGCAGATACGCGGCAACGCATGCGATTGCGGTTCGAACGGGCGTAACGGTCGAGCGTGTCGACCGCGTGAACGAGGGCTGGCTCGTGGTCACCGAAGGCGAGCCGGTGTCCGCCGATCGCGTCGTGGTCGCGACCGGCTACAGCAATGTCCCCCACGTGCCCGCGTGGCCGGGAGCGTTCGACGGCGACCTCGTGCACTCCGCCGACTACCGCCGCGGCGACTCCTACCGCGGGCAGCGCGTGCTCGTGGTCGGAGCCGGCAACTCGGGCGCGGAGATCGCGATCGACATCGCGCGTGCGGGCGCGAGCGAGGTGCTCCTGTCGGTGCGGACGCCGCCCGCCGTCGTCCGGCGGGACACCCTGGGCGTCCCGAGCCAGCTGCTGGGCATCGCGAGCGGTCGTCTCCCGGTGGGCGTCGTCGACCGGATCGCGGCGACGCTTCGACGCGTGGCGTTCGGCGACCTCGCCTCGGTTGGACTGCCCGCGCCGGAGAAGCCGTACTCCGAGTTCCTGCGCCGGCGGGTGATTCCGATCGTGGACGTAGGCCTCGTCGCAGCGGTGAAGAGCGGGGCGGTTCGGATCGTCGCGGGGCTCGAGCGATTCGAGAGCGGGACGCCGGTGCTCGGCGACGGAACGACGGTCGAGGTCGACGCGATCGTCGCGGCGACCGGATTCCACACCGGCCTCGGGCCGGTCGTCGGCCATCTGGGTGTCCTCGACGACGCCGGTGTGCCACTCGTCCACGGCGCCGACGAGCACCCGGATGCGCCGGGGCTGCACTTCGTCGGGTTCGTCGTCACGCTCGGCGGGACGCTCCGGCTCGTCGGCAAGCAGGCCGAGAGCCTTGCGCGTGTCGCGGCCTGAGGACGGCGGGCACGACACACGCACGGGCGCGTATGCCGTGCTCGTGGACGGCGCGGGAAGGATCCTGCTCGCACTGCTGAACCTCGAAGCCGTGCCTGCCTGGACGCTCCCGGGCGGCGGGGTCGAGGCGAGCGAGACACCGGAGCAGGCTGCCGTGCGCGAGGTGCGCGAGGAGACCGGCTACGACGTGGAGCTGATCCGCCTGCTCGGAGAGGACACGTTCACGGTGCCGGCCGGAGAGCGGCTCGACGGCTCCGGCCGCCCCTTGCTTGGCGTTCGCTTCGTCTTCGAGGCGCGGATCGTCGGCGGCGAGTTGACGGCGGAGGTCGGCGGCACGACCGACGAGGCTGCCTGGTTCCCGATCGAGGTGGTAACGCGGCTCGAGCGGGTCGAGCTCGTCGACATCGCGCTCGGATACCTTCAGCGGTGACCGAAGTGGTGCGCACGCGGGAGGGCGGCGACGACGTCCGGGGTCGCGGCGACCCGGCGGGCGAGTGTCGAGAGGCTCTCGAGCTCGCGGACGAGGATGTTCCGGTTCCGCTCGACGCGCTCGTAGCGGCCGCGGACGAGGACGATCGGCTCGGAGCGGACGATCCCGCGGTGACGCTCGTAGACGTCCTTCGGGACGATGAGGTTCACCTGGCCGTGCTCGTCCTCGAGCAACATGAACACGATGCCCTTCGCGGTCGCGGGCCGTTGCCGCGCGATCGCCATGCCGGCGTACGCGACCGTCGCGCCGTGCCGTGTCTCGTGAAGCTCCGGGCTCGAGAGCGTCCCCGCGGGGAGGTGCGGCCGGAGGAGCGTCATCGGATGAGTCCCGACCGAGAGGCCGGTCTCGCGGTAGTCGGCGAGCATCCGCTCCCAGCGGGTGAGGTCGGGCAGGGCGGGCGTCTCGGCGGTCGGGTCGAGCGGGAGCGGGAGCTGCTTCGCCTCGCCACGCGTCCCCTCGACCGAACGGGGCCGGGTTGCGAGCCCGAGCTCCCAGAGGAGGTCGCGGCGGCGCGGCCCGAAGCCGTCGCAGGCGCCGCCGCGGACGAGCGCCTCGAGCGCCTCGCGAGAGACCTGCGCGCGGCGAGCGAGATCGCCGACGTCGCGGAACGAGCCGTTCGCGTCTCGCTCCGACTCGAGCGCCTCGGCATCGTCTTTCCCGACCGACGAGACGTATGCGAGCCCCACGCGGACGGCGTGAGAAGGAGCTTGCAACACGCTGCGGTCGGTGTCTGACACCGCTTGTGTCGAATCAACACAAACTGCTTCCAATGAGCAGCGCGCCCCGCTCAGGTTGACGTCCGGCGGGCGCACCTCGACGCCGCGCCGCTGGGCGTCGCGGACGAGGCTTGCCGGCGGGTAGAAGCCCATCGGCTGCTCGTTGAGGAGGCCGCAGAGGAACTCGGCCGGATAGTGGTGACGCAGCCAGGCTGACTGGTAGGCGAGCAGGCCGAACGCGGCCGCATGTGCCTTCGGGAACCCGAAGCCGGAGAAGCCGACGAGCGTGTCGAAGACGCCGTCGGCCACCTTCTCGTCGACACCGCGGCCGACCGCGCCCTCGACGAAGCGCACCCGGTGCGCCTCGAGCGCCTCGTGGCTCCGCTTGCGGCTCATCGCGCGCCGCAGCCCCTCCGCCTCGCCGATCGTGTACCCGGCGAGCGCGATCGCGACGTCGAGCACCTGGTCCTGGAAGACGACGACGCCGAGCGTCGAGGAGAGCGGCTCACGGAGCGCCTCGTGCGGAACGGGGAAGGTGAACGACGGGTCATCGCGCAGCCGGCGCCGGTGCTCGATGTACGGGTGGACGGCCCTCCCCTGGATCGGCCCGGGCCGGACGAGCGCGACCTGGATCGTGAGGTCGTCGATCGTCTCCGGCTTCGTGCGCAGCAGGCTCTGCATCTGCGCGCGGCTCTCGATCTGGAACACGCCGACGGTGTCGGCCGCCTGGATCTCGGCGAACACGGCGGGGTCGTCGAGCGGGACGCGGGAGAGGTCGATGGGCGCGCCGTGGAGCCGGGCGATCCGGTCGACGCACTCCTCGATGCACGAGAGCATCCCGAGCCCGAGCAGGTCGATCTTGAGGAAGCCCGCATCCGAGCACGAGTCCTTGTCCCACTGGCAGAGCTGGCGGCCGGCCATGGCCGCCGGCTGGATGGGGACGAGCTCGACGAGCGGCCGGGACGAGATCACCATCCCGCCCGGGTGCTGGGAGACGTGGCGCGGCAGCCCGGCGATCTCCCTCGTGAGGAACTGGAACGCGCGCCAGCGCTTCGAGAGGAGCTTCTGCTCGGCGTCGGGGAGCGCCGCGACCTCGTCCGCGACGCGCTCGGCATGCCAGCCGTCTGTGACGCGGGCGAGCCGCTCGAGCTCCGACTGCGGCAATCCGAGCGCCTTGCCGACGTCACGGATCGCACCCCGCGAGCGGTACGTCGCGAAGCTCGCGACGAGCGCCGCGTGCTCGTGCCCGTACCGCTCGGTGACACGGACGATCAGCTTCTCGCGGATGTCGCGCGGGAAGTCGAGGTCGATGTCCGGCACCGACGTGAGCTCGTGGTTGATGAAGCGCCCGAGCGAGAGGCCGTTCTCGACCGGGTCGACGTGCGAGAGCCCGGTCAGGTAGCAGACGATCGAGCCGACCGAGCTGCCCCTCCCCCGCCCCGGCGGCAGGAACATGCGCGGCGAGTCGCGGCCGCGCACCTCGAGCGCGCACTCACGCGCGAGCTCGAGCACCTCGTGGTGGAGGAGGAAGAACCCCGCGAGCCCGAGCCTCTCGATGAGCCGGAGCTCGCCGTCGAGACGGCCGCGTGCCTCTCCTCGTAACACCGTGTCGCGAGTGCCGTACCGCTCGACGAACGCGTGGTCGCAGATCGCGGCGAGCTGGCCGATCGCCGGATCTGCGCGGTCGGAGAAGTCGGGGTAGCGGTAGCCGAGCTCCTCGGTGAGGTCGAAGGTCAGGCGCTCGGCGAGAAGGGCGGTGCGCTCCGCCGCCGCGCGGTCGATGCGGGCGAAGCGCTCGACCATCTCTTCTGGCGACCGCAGCACCGCCTCTCGGTTCCCCCGCCGCTCGCGCTCGCAGCCGTCGAGCGAGGTGCGGCAGCGGATCGCGACGAGCGTGTCCTGGAGCAGCGTGCGGCGCGGCGCGTGGGCGTGGACGTTGCCGGTGGCGATCGTCTCGACGCCGAGATGCTCCGCGAGGTCGCGGAGCATCGCGTGACGCCTCGCATCGCCCCGCTCGTACGGCCGTTGCAGCTCGACGAAGAACCGGTCTCGTCCGAAGGCGGATGCGAGCCGGGCTGCGCCGCTCGGGTCGTGGAGCGCCAGCCCGTCGCGGGCGCAGCCCGAGAGGCAGACGAGCCCCTCGTTCAGCTCGGCGATTGTCTCGAGCGGGGCCGACGGCGGTAGCGGCTCGCGGTCCTCGCGGCCGGGACGGCGCGTCCCGGCATGAGCGGCGGTGAGGATCCGGCAGAGGTTCGCGTAGCCCTTCCCGCTCTCGCAGAGCAGGGTGACGTGGCGGCCGGCGCTGTATCCCGCTCCGGCGCCGGCAAAGCCGCCTCGCGGCTCCGTCGAGCCTACGCCGCTGATCGTGACCTCCGCGCCGGTGATCGGCCGGATGCCCGCGTGCTTCGCGGCATGCGCGAGCTCGAGCGAGCCGTAGACGCCGTCGTGGTCGGTGAGGGCGAGCGCCGGGTAGCCGAGCTCGGCCGCGCGGGCGACGAGCTCCTCCGGGTGCGAGGCGCC
>DASUZN010000165.1:0-7581 GCA_036376855.1 Gaiella sp.
GGCCGCCTCCGAGAGGGCGAAGCGAAGCGCCTGCCGCGCGTGCGCCGATCCGTCGACGCCGACGACGATCCGACCCGCCACGCGCCCTCCCTACGAGCCCGACGGCAGCAGGCCGTCGCACGACTCCGCGTCGGTGAACGCCTGCCGAAGCTGGTCGTCCACGTCACGGAGCGAGCCGAGCTCGTCCAGCGCGTCGGAGAGCTGGGACGAGATGCTCGTGAGGGCGGCGCTGACCTCGGACACCGCCCCGAGGAGGCCCTGGACGCCGGAGACGTCCTGCACCGCCTGCTCGATGGTGTCGACGTCGCCCTGCAGCGCGGTCGAGAGCGTGTCCAGCGCGCTGCGCGCCTCGTCGCCCGACTCGGTGTCGGGGGCGCCCAGGCCCTGCAGCGTGTCGACCAGGGTCTCCGTCGTGCTCTTGGCGTCGCCGGCGGCCTGCTCGAGGCCGGCGCGGGTCGGGTTGCTCGTGACCGAGCTGGCGGTCGTGGTGATGTCGCTGCGCCACGTGTTGACGGCCGTGCAGACGTCGCCCGCCCACTGGGTCGCGGCCGGCACCGACTCGTCGTTGCCGCCGCATCCGGCGGCAACGAGCGCGATTCCCGCCACGAGCGCGGCGGCGAGCGTACGTGGACGGGTCATCGGCCTCCCCTTTCGACGTCGGCCTGGGGAGGTTACCGCCGGCTCGAGTTGCCCGACCGGTCGACGGCCCACGAGAGCTCGGAGCGGACGCCGACCACACCGGCGACGAGCGGGATGCGCTTCACGAGCAGCTCCGCCTCGACCTCGGTGTCGACCTCGCCGCTCAGGAGCACCTCGCCCTGCTCGACCTCGACCTCGACTCGCTCCGGAGCGATCCAGAGCCGCTTGACGACGTCCTGCCGGATGTCCCGCGCGATCTCCTCGTCGCTCCGCGTGAAGAGCCGGACGAGGTCGGCCCGCGTGACGATGCCGACGAGCCGTCCGTCCTCGACGACCGGAAGCCGGTTGACACCGAGGGAGACCATCGTGCGCGCCGCCTCCGAGACGGGGCTGTCGGTGTCGACGGTGACCGCCGGCGCGGTCATCGCCTCACCGGCGGTGTGCGCGCGGAGCTTCGCGAGATCGGGTGCGCTCGCCGTCTCGACGAGCCAGGCGAACAGGCCGCCCGACCGCTCGGGCGAACCGCCCTGCTTGACGAGCAGGTCGGCCTCGCTCAGCACGCCGACGACCGTGCCGTCCGCGTCGCAGACCGGCAGGCCGGAGATCCCCCGCTCGACGAGCACGGCCGCGACGTCCTTGAGCGCCGTCTCCGGCGTCACCGACACCACGTCGCGTGTCATCACATCCCCAATTCGAACGGTGCTCTCTCCCACGACGCTCTCCTTCCCTCAGAATCCCAGTCCGATCGCGAGTCGCTCCGGACTGCGCCGCGTTCGCGTCACGTCCCGGAGCCCCACGATCCCGACGGGCTTGTCGTTCTCCACCACCGGCAGGTGGTGGATGCCGTACTCCGTCATCAGCGTCTCCGCCATCGCGAGCGTCGTGGACGCCGTGACAGTGACCGGGCTTGCCGTCATCCACCGCCCGACGGCTGCGTCGCCGGGGCTGACGCCGTGGGCGACCGCCCGGAGCACGTCGCGGGCGGTGAGGATGCCGACGAGCCGCTCACCGTCGACCACGAGCACAGACCCAGCGTCGCGCTCGCGCATTCCGCGCGCCGCGTCCGCAAGTGTCGTCGCCGACCCGACGAGCGGCGGGGACGAGCGCATCGCCGTGCCGACCGACCTCGCTTCCGCCGCGGGCGAGGTCGGTGGCACGTCCAGGCCGGAGATGCCGAGCTCGAGCCCGCGGGGGTCGAGCGGCAGGTCCACCGGCACTCCTCCCGACGGCGGCTCGAGGCCGGAGACCGGCATCTCGCCCGTAAGCGCCGCGAGAAACGGCGCAAGCCGCCGGCCGACGATCTTCGTCGGCGGCCACCAGATCGGCGAGGAGCTGGCCCAGTCCGGCTCGTCTCCGCCGGAGAGGTCGCGCCGGAGGTACTGCGGCTCGGCACCGGTCAGCAGCAGCCCCCGGAGAATCGGACGGAAGGGGTGGGGCACGAGGGACGCTCCTGCGAGCACCGCGATCGCCTCTGCCGCGGCGACGGCCTGCTGCGCGGCGATCCCGCCCTGCTTCACCGGGAAGCTCGTGACGTCTCCCGCAGCGAACACGGCCTCGGTCCCGGTGACGCAGCAGTGCTCGTCGACGTCGACGAAGCCCTCGAGCGTCTGGGGGATGCCGTCGATGCGCTGTCCGCGGAGCCGCGGAAGCGCGACGACGCGGTCGACGGGCCGAGCCTCTCCCGAGAGCAACACGAGGCTCCCGTCGACGTGCTCGACGGCGTACGCGCCGCCGACGAACGCCACACCCGCCTCGTCGAGCAGGCCGCGGACGGCCCCGCTCGCGGTGTCGCCGAAGAGCTGGAGCGGACAGAGCTCCGGCGTGACGACGGCGGGCTCGACACCGTGCCGGCCAGATGCCTGCAGGTACGCCGCCGTCATCAGCGCGAGCTCGTACGCGGGCAGCGACCAGGTCGCGCCCCACGGCACGACGAACGCCACCGTCGCGACGTCGCCGCCGTCGATCGCGCCGAGCAGCTCGCGGATCCGCTCGCTGTCGGCGGGGCCGCGAAACGTGAGGGCACCGGGGACGGCGGCGTACGGCACGGCGCCGCACGCGAGCAGGAGCGCGTCGTAGCGGAGTGTCCCGCCCGCCTGGGTGCGGGCCTCACGCCGGTCGACGTCGACGGCTGCGAGCGCGCCGAGCGACAGGCCGGCCCCGAGATCCTCGGCGAGCTGACCGAGGTCGAAATGTCGCACCGTTCCAAGGCCGAACGGCTCCGCCACTGCCACCGGGCGGTACCAGAACGTCGGCTCGGGAGCGAGGAGCTCGACACGGGCCAAGCCCTCGCTCGCCTCGCGCAGGGTCAGAGCCGCCTCGAGCGCGGCGACGCCGCCGCCCGCGATCAGGACCGAGAAGTCGTCACCCGTCACACCTCGATCGTGCGACGGCCGCGCGCGGCGAGCATCGGGGAATTGGCGTCGACGCGCTCGGCTTTCTACGGATCGTCTACGCCGGCTCGGAGGGGCGACGGGGGCACGCGCCGTCCGCCGCCCCGGAGCCACGGTGTGTGGCTCGCGTGAGGCTCCGAGCCGATCTGGGGGAGGCACCGGATATCGCACACGAGACGCGCGTTTTGCCGTTTCGTCCACAGGAGGTCGCGTGAACTCCTCGCAAAATGCAGAGAACGCCGACTTGCTGTCCACAGCTGTCCACAGGCAGCGCATCCGCCTGGGGAAAGCGCGCCCCGTCAGGCTGGCTCGATCGAGACTTCGGCGGGCAGCTCGGTGCGCACGTCACGGGGCTCGAGCTCGAGCCGCGCACGCGCGTCGAAGTAGACGTACGCGGTCACGAGCGCGACGAACGGGAGCGCGATCGCGTAGACGGCACCGGCGACGAGGTTCAGGAGCGCGAGCGACGTGTTGGAGACGAAGATCAGGAGCGCGCCGATGAGCGGGCCGGCGGCGAGGGCGAGCAGCCCGCTGACGCCGACGAGCGACCCGACCCGCAGCCAGTGGCCGCGGACGAGCTCACCGCTGCGGCGGAGCGCCTCGTACGGTCGTCGATCCTCGAGCTCGACGGCCGGCGCGAGCAGCGACCAGCGGACGGCGAGCCAGGCAGCAACCGGGATCCCGAAGAGGGTCGTCGTGAGGACGACCAGCACGGCCACGAAGATCGCGATCGCACCGAGCAACGGCCTGATCCGGCGCAGCGCGAGGCGATACGCATCCATCGGCCCGACGTCGCGTCCGGCGTCCAGCTCGACCAGCGCGCACGCCGTCGCCGCCTGGACGAGCCCGAGGCCGAGCAACGTCAGCGTCGTCCCGACGACGAGGGCGATGTACGCGAGCGAGCCGGCGAGGCTGCCGGTGACGCTCGAGATCGCGTCGATCCCCGAGACCAGGAGCCACTGCACGACGGCGATGACCACGGTGATCGGGATCAGGAGGAGCCCGAGCCCCAGGAAGAGGCGGAAGCGCTTCACGTACATCCGGGCAGAGACGGAGAGGATCTGCCCCCACGTGCGGCGGCGGCCGATCCGCAGCGGCGCGACCGGGGTCCACGTCGCCTTGACGATCGCGAAGACGAGCACCGCGAGGAGGAGCCCGATGACGAGGATCGTCGCTCCCGGGTTCAGGAGCAGCTTCGCGAGTGCGGCCGATCCGCGCTCGACACCGGAGCAGAAGAGGTCGGTGGCGCCCGTGCCGAGCACGCCGCCCGTCGGGACGGCATAGCTTCGGTCGCGCCAGTCGGCGGCCCATTCCATCGGCGCCGTCCACTGCGTCTTCATGTTCGGGCCGGTCGGCCCGTTGAAGAATGCGCGCTGGAGCTCGCCCCAGCGGCCCTCGAACGTGATCCACGGATAGGCCTGGGCGGCGGCCGCAGGGTCGCTCGGGATCGTTCGCACGACGGGCCGCAGTTCGCGGTGCGGCCCCTGCGTGTTGTCGCAGCCGACGCCGGCCTCCGCGGTGCTGCCGAGGTAGAGCGCCGCCGTGTACTTGTTGGCGTGCGAACCGGCGGCCGGATAGACGACCGGATGCGTCCCGTCGACGATCTCGAGCTTGTCCTCGCCCCACTCCGCCCGCTCGGCCCCCTCGTGGGAGCTGTAGCCGACCTCGGCAGGTTCCTTCTCCGCGAGCGCCGCCGCGGCGTCGGGCGCATCGAAGACGAGCTGGATCATCTCCCAGTCGCCCTCGTGCGTGTTGTTGAAGTCGTTGAAGGGATAGAAGAACCAGTACTGCAGCGCGAGCTTGCCCGGCTCGGCGGGTTCCGTGGCGACGTGCGCGTAGACGGCGGGCTCGTGGCCGGTCGTCAGGCGGCGCGCCCAGCGCTCGTAGTCGCAGCCAGGGTCGAGCGCGTTCCCGGGGAAGTCGAGGTGGTACTCGTAGAGCCCGGCGACGTCCTTCGCCGACGGCCCGATCTTCACGAGGTCGGTCGCGTTCCAGGGGCCGCGCAGCGCGACCGTCGACTGGCCGAAGATGCGGTCGACGTTCATCGGCTCGTACGGCTCCCCGGGGCCGCACTCCTCGGTCTGCTCCACGAGCCGCACGACGGGGGCGTAGCGCTCGGCCAGCGCCTGCTCGTCGCGGAGGTCGGCCGCGGCCGGCAGGGCGAGGACGAGCGCGAGGGCGACCGCGCCGATGATCGCGGTGCCGGTGCGGCGCCTCATCGCCACGATCCTCTCACACTGCGCGGCGGGCGCCGGCTACACGGCGTAGCGAAGAATCGCCGCGGCGGAGCCGCCGCCCGGCACGTCCTCGCGGCGGACGGCGAGCACCTTCCCGCCGTTGAGCCACGTGCGGCGGGCGATCTCGTCGACGACGGCGTAGGCGATCGCGTCGTCCTCCTCGGCGAACGTGACCGCGCCCGACTCCTCGTCGACCGACCCAGGCACGACGTCGTCGATGTCGACGATCGCCGTGTCGACCGCACCGAACGTGGCGGCGCGAGCGATGTCGCCGACGTCCAGCATCGTGCGTCCCTGCGACGACCGGCGCTCGTGGAGCTCGTGCACCGACGCGAGCTCGGCGGCGTGCACGGCGTCCAGCACCGTCCGGGCGCCGGCGACGAGCTCGGTGTCCGACGCCGCCTCCGGGCTCCCCGCGACGCTTTGCGCCGCCAGGTGCGGATAGGTGTTCACCGAGCGATAGATGCCGTCGAGCGGCTCGGTCGAGGCGAGGATCAGCGGGATGTCCAGCCCCGCGAGGATCGGCCGCAGCGCCTGATCGATCTGGCGGCTGTACTGCCGCATCCGCACCTTCTGACCCTCCGAGCCCTGGAGCGCGCCGCGAGGCGCGCGGTCGGCGATCGACGCCATCCCGGCGGCGCTCGCGACGTCGGTCGGCAGATCGGGCACCTCCACGTCCCAGGAGCCGAGCTCGGGGCCGACCTCGAGCACGCGCACGGAGCCCTGCGCGAGGGCAAGGACGAACGCGACCTGCGGGAAGGTCACGGCGCGGAGGAGCGGCTTCAGGTGGAAGCGGTCGGAGACCTGCACCTGCCCGACGAGCCGGTTCGGAAGCCTGAACGAGACGAGCGAGCCGGGTGTCGCGAAGAGGGCGAGCGTCCGCGCCTGGAAGCGCCAGAACGTGCCGTCGGTGTCGAGCTCTCCGAGCTGCTCGTCGATCCCCGAGACGTCCGCCTTCGGCGTCCCGGCCTCCTCGAGCTGCCGCACTGCCTCCGCAGCGAGGTTCTTGAGCTCGATGCGATCGGCGTCACCGCTCGACGCAGGGTCGGTGGGCACGTAGATCGAGACGCTGGCCGGGTCCCGGTTCGTGAGCAGGCGGTCGATCTGGCCGCGGGTCGGGATGTCGGTGTGCAGGTTCACGGCGTTGCTCCTTGGTGGCCGGCGACCGTTTGCGGCACGCCGTGGGCGTTCCCTGACAGGAGGCTACCCTGGCCCGGTGCAGCATCGCACCGCGGTCGAGCGTGTGAAACAGCGGCGGCCGTTCTGCGCCGACCTCTCGCGTGCGAGCGAGGAGCCGCTCGGCGCGACCGCGAGCCGGATCGACCACTGGCTCCTCGTCGAGTACCGCGGCGCGTGGCGGCGCGATCTCCTCGAGGGCAGCCTCCTTTCCCCCCGTCTCAAGGGGCATCTGCGCGAGCACCTCGAGCTGCTGCGCCCGGCGCGCCTCCTCTTCGTCAAGCAGCCGGAGCGGCGCGCAGAGAGCGGCAGGCGCGTCTTCCTCGCATCCACGACACCCGGTGCGGATCGGTTGCTCGGTCTCGAAGTCGAGCACCAGGACGACCTCCGCGACGTCGACCTGGCCGGCGCGCTGAGCGGCCGGGATGAGCCGTTCCATCCGGTCGCCGGTCCCGTCCTCGTCGTCTGCACGCACGGGAAGCGCGACCGCTGCTGCGCGCGGTACGGCCGACCGCTGTACGACGCGCTTCGCGCGACCGCGCCGGGCGGCGCCGTGTGGCAGTCGACCCACGTCGGTGGCGACCGCTTCGCCGGCAATGTGGTCGCGCTCCCGCAGGGGACGTTCCACGGGCGGGTGGAGCCCGACGACGTGCCCGGGTTGCTGAAGGCCATGGCTCGGGGCCATGTCGACCTCGACCGCTACCGCGGCCGCAGCGCCTATTCCTTTGCGGCGCAGGCCGCAGAACGTGCGCTCCGCGAGTCGGAAGGCCTCCTCGGGCTCGACGATCTCGTGCTGCTCGGATCCGAGCATCGTGAGGGCGAGACCTGGCGCGTCCGCTTCCGCACGCCCGACGGTGCGACGCACCGGCTCGACGTCGTCGCCGAGCTCGGCGACCCGGAGCTCCTCACGTGCGAGGCGGCCGAGCCCCGCCCACCGCGCCGCTTCCGCGTGACTGCGCACCGCACCGGCCGCTGATTCCCTTCCTTCGCCCCTCCCTCGTCGGGCTCGTCGTAGAAGATCGCCGCGCTTCGCGCTTCGCCTCATGCTGATGATCGCATGCGCTATTCACGTACGCGCCGTGGTGGCCCCACCTGTCGATCGCCGCGGTCGCGGCCCGAAGTCAGTCGCTCGCGTCGAC
>DASUZN010000166.1:0-4516 GCA_036376855.1 Gaiella sp.
CCTCGTGTCAAGCGGGTGCGACGCGCGCGGCCGGGCGAGCCTGGGGTGCGGCGGCGACCGTGCTAGACCTCCTGGTTGTGCCGCCCGCCGTCTATCGCGTCGTCCATCAGCGCCTCGCGCTGTCCGGCATCCGGCTGGGGCTCGCCCTGCTCGGCTTCCTCGGATCGATCCTTGCGGGAGCCGACGGCGCTGCCGCCGGGGTCGGACTCGCGCTCGGCGCCGCGATCTGCGGGCTCGCGCTCGTCACCGACCGGCGATGGCTGCTCCTCGGCAAGCCGAAGGCGGAGCCGCTGCCGGAAGACGTCCGCCGGGCGCCGCTCGCGCGGGCGGTCGTCGAGGGAATGCTGCCGAGCACCGCGGGCGTCGCGGTCCTCGCTGCGGCCTCGCTCGTCTTCGAGCCGATCCTCACCGCGGTGCTCGCGGGAATCCTCGCCGGGATGGGAATCGTGAGCCTCGTCTCCTGCGTCGAGGTCGGCCTGTGGGAGCGTCGGACGGGTACGCAGCTGTTCGCCGACGCCGACGTCCACACCCGCCGCTTCATCGCGTCGTCGAGTGTCACGTAGGGCGCTTCGTCACGCGGACGTCGCTGCGCGCGCGGCGACGAAGGCCTTCACCGCGACGTCGACGTCGGCGTCCGTGTGGGCCGCGGACATCTGTGTCCGGATCCGGGCCGTGCCGAGCGGGACGACCGGATAGGAGAACGCAACGGCGAAGACGCCGTTTGCGACGAGCGCCTGCGAGAACCGCGCCGCCTTGGATGCGTCGCCGATCATCACCGGGACGATCGGGTGGTCGCCGGGAAGGACGTCGAACCCGAGCTCGGTCATCTGCGCCCGGAACGCGCGCGTGTTGGCCCAGAGGCGGTCGCGGAGGTCGTCGGAGCGCTCGATTAGGTCGAGCGCACGGAGGCTTGCGCCGACGACGACCGGCGCGACGCTGTTCGAGAAGAGATACGGCCGGGCGCGCTGGCGCAGGATGTCCACGACCTCCTGCCGCCCGGCGACGTAGCCACCGCTGGCGCCGCCGACCGCCTTGCCCAGCGTCCCCGTGAGGATGTCGACCCGCTCGACGACGTCGAACTGCGCGTGCGTCCCGCGACCCTGCGGCCCCACGAAGCCGACGGCGTGCGAGTCGTCGACGAGGACGAGGGCGTCGTGCCGCTCGGCCAGGTCGCAGATCTTGTCCAGCTTCGCGGCGTAGCCGTCCATCGAGAAGACGCCGTCGGTTGCGATCAGGCGGAAGCGTGCGTCTGCGGACTCGACGAGCCGCGCCTCGAGCTCGTCCATGTCGCCGTTCGCGTACCGGAGTCGCCGCGCCTTGCAGAGACGGATCCCGTCGATGATCGACGCGTGGTTGAGCTGATCGGAGATCACCGCGTCGTTCTCGTCGAGCAGCGCCTCGAAGACGCCGCCGTTCGCGTCGAAACAGGAGCCGAAGAGGATCGTGTCCTCCGTGCCGAGGAACTCCGACAGCCGCTCCTCGAGCTCGCGGTGGAGCTCCTGCGTGCCGCAGATGAAGCGGACCGACGCCATCCCGTAGCCCCACCGGTCGAGCGCCTCGTGCGCGGCGGCGACCATCTCCGGATGGTTCGCGAGACCGAGGTAGTTGTTGGCGCAGAGGTTGAGCAGCTCCCCGCGCTCCGCGACGCCGACGTGCGAGCCCTGGGGCGTCGTCATCACGAGCTCGCGCTTTGTGAGCCCGTCGTCCTCCAAGCCGGCGAGCCTCGCCCGCAAGTCGTCGCGCACTGCGCCGTACATGCCTAAGACTCCTTCCAGTCGAGGAGCACCTTCCCGGAACCGCCCGAGCCGGCGATCGCGAACGCCTCGTCGTAATCCGTGTACGGGAGGCGATCCGTGATCACCGGCGAGACGTCGAGACCCGAGTCGATCATCACGCTCATCTGGTACCAGGTCTCGTACATCTCGCGGCCGTAGATCCCCCGGAGCGTCAGCATGTTGAAGATCACCGGGTCGAGGTCGAGCTCGACCGCGGTAGTGGGAATCCCGAGGATCGCGACGCGGCCGCCGTGGGCCATCTGCCCGATCCCCGACCGCAGCGCCTCCGCGTTGCCCGACATCTCGAACATCACGTCGAAGCCCTCGGTCATCCCGAGCTCGCGCTGGACGTCGGCAAGGTCGCGCTCGCGCGGATCGACGGCCCGCGTCGCGCCCATACGCCGTGCGAGCTCGAGCCGGTTCGGCTCGAGGTCCGTCACCACGATGTGCCGCGCTCCGGCGTGGCGCGCGACGGCGACCGACATGCACCCGATCGGCCCGGCGCCGGTGACGAGCACGTCCTCGCCGAGGACCGGGAACGTGAGGGCGGTGTGGACGGCGTTCCCGAGCGGATCGAAGACCGCCGCCACCTCGTCCGGGACGCGCGGCCAGTGGTGCCAGACGTTCGTCATCGGCAGAGCGACGAGCTCGGCGAACGCGCCCGGCCGCTGCACGCCGAGGCCGATCGAGTGCGCGCACAGGTGCCGGCGGCCCGCCATGCAGTTGCGGCAGCGCCCGCAGACGACGTGCCCCTCGCCGCTCACACGGTCGCCGGCGGCAAAGCCCGTGACGTTCGCGCCTACCTCGACGACCTCGCCCACGAACTCGTGGCCGATCACGAGCGGGACCGGGATCGTCCGCTGCGCCCACGCGTCCCAGCGGTGGATGTGGACGTCGGTGCCGCAGATCCCCGTCGTGCCCACCCTGATGAGCACGTCGTTGATCCCGATCTCCGGCTCGGGGACATCCTCGAGCCAGACCCCCGGCTCGGCGCGGCTCTTGACGAGCGCCTTCACGGCGGCGAATCCTACGCAGCTCAGGTGCGCTGGAAGTAGCTGTCCGTCCCGTCGATCCAGTCCTGGCGCGGCGGGGTGAAGATGTCGACGTCGACGGTACGCTCGAGCGCCTCGGCCTTGTGCGGCAGCCAGGACGGGATCTGGAGCACCTCGCCCGCGTGCACGTCGATCACCTCGCTCTGGTCTTCGCCCAGCCAGAACCGCAGCGCTCCCTCGAGGATGTACGTGAGCTGCTCGTTCTCGTGCTCGTGGTACGGGACGACGCTGCCGGGCTCGAGATAGATCTGCGCCAGCATCACCCGCTCGGTCGCGATGTACCGCCGGTGGAGATCGGGCCGGAGCTCGGTCTTCGGCATGTCCTCCCACCGGTGCAGCGTCACTCCGTCGGTCGGCACCTGGTCTCCTCTCGCTCGGGTCCCCCGATCGTCTCACAGGGCGCGCCGAACGCGCGTCGTGACGTCCTCCGACGCTTGCCGCCTTCGGCGATCAGAGGGCGGTGGCCGCGACGCGGTCCGCGAGCGCTCTCTGGATCTTTCGCTGGATCGACGGTGACGTCTTCAACAGCTCCGCGAAGCCCTTGCTGGTCACGCGCAGCAATGTCACCGGTGAGGTCGTGCGGATGGTTGCCGTTCGGGGCGCATTGGTCAGGAGGGCGATCTCACCTGCGAAGTCACCCGGCTCTAGCGTCGATATTCGCCGGTTGCCCTTGCGGACTTCGGCCGTTCCCTCCGCGAGCACGAAGAAGTCGCGACCTGGCTCTCCCTGGCGAATCAGGACCTTCCCCTCGGGCGCGTCGAGCTGCTGCATGATCCCGGCCACCCGGGTCAGCTCCGGGAGCGAACAGGCCTGGAACAACGGGACCTGGGAGATGAGCCGCACCTTGGCGTCGCGACGGAAGATCACGACGTTGGAGTCTACGACCTCCTCCCCCGGATGGAAACCTTCCGCGGCCGGGCGCCTTGGGGGGTGATCCGATGCCGTCGGGCCGGAACCCGAGCTCGACCGCGGAAACGATCCCCGACTCGCGTCGACACGGTCGGCCACGCGGCGACTCAGTCCTCGATCTGCGCCGCTTCGTCAGGCTGCACCGCATCGAGTTCGGCCCGCATGGCCTCGAGCTTCTCGGGAGCATGGCCGACCGAGTCGACAAGCTCGCAGACACGCGCAACGGTTCGCGGCTTCCGAATGATCGAGCGAGGCTTTCTAAATGGGCGGTGCAGGTTCCGAACCCGGCTGCTAATCGGCACGTTCCAGCCGCCGAGGGCCGCACGGAGGGCCGCACGACGTCGCACGTTTCACGCGCTGTCGGCGAGCAGGGCCCGGTAGTCAAGTTCCCTGTCGTCGAGCAGCACGTGGGGTATACGTGTTCGCCGTGACGGCGAGGTTCCGCTGCCCGACGAAGTGGCCGATTTCGGCCCAAGACCGGCCCTGCCGATGCAGCAGGGAAACGCGCCGATGCCGCAGGTCATGCGGCGACCACAGCGGGATCGCGAGAGCGCGGCACGCCTTCGCGATGGCCGTGCGTAGCGCGTCTGACCCGGACGCGGCGAACAGCCTCGCGTCCAGGTCGCGGTCCTCGCGCGGCGAGGGCGCCCACGACAGCACCGTCGAGGGAAACGACACCAGCGACGAACACAACCTCGGGATCCTGCTCTCCGGAGGATCATCAGGAAACGTCGTTCGAGACAACAAGGCGACCAGCAACCACGAGGCCGGCCTCGTGCT
>DASUZN010000167.1:0-4184 GCA_036376855.1 Gaiella sp.
GCCGCGCCACCCCTACACGTGGGGCCTGATGGGCTCGCTGCCACGGCTCGATACGAACCTCGAGCGCCTGTACCAGATCCCCGGCCAGCCGCCGTCGCTCCTGAACCCGCCCTCGGGGTGCCGCTTCCACCCGCGCTGCGCATTCGCGATGCCGATCTGCCGGCAGCAGGACCCGAAGCTCATGCCCGTCGGCAGTGACACGCTGCACGAGCAGGCCTGCCACCTCGACGAGGCGACGAAGGCGCGCGAGGCGGCGAAGCTCGTCGCGATGTTCGCCGCCGGAGCACCGTCGTGAGCACCGTGGCGAACGGAAACGAGCTCCTCGTCGTCGAGGACCTGAAGAAGCACTTCCCGATCACGCGGGGGATCGTGTTCCAGAAGGAGATCGCGACCGTGAAGGCGGTCGACGGCGTCTCGTTCTCGCTGCGCGAGGGCGAGACGCTCGGGATCGTGGGCGAGTCGGGGTGCGGCAAGTCGACGCTCGTCCGCTGCATCCTCAAGCTTCTCGAGCCGTCAGGCGGCCGGATCCTCTTCCAGGGCCAGGACATCACGGGCCTCTCCCGGCGCGACATGCGGCCGCTGCGGCGCAACATGATGATGGTCTTCCAGGACCCGTACGCGTCGCTCAACGCGCGCAAGCGCGTCGGATTCATCATCGGCGAGGCGCTCGAGCTCCACGGGATCGGGACGCCGGCGGAGCGCAAGCGGCGCGTCCAGGAGCTCCTCGAGGTCGTGGGCCTGAACCCGGAGCACTACAACCGCTTCCCGCACGAGTTCTCGGGCGGGCAGCGGCAGCGGATCGGCGTGGCGCGCGCGCTGGCGGTCAACCCGAAGCTGATCTTCTGCGACGAGCCGGTGTCCGCGCTTGACGTCTCCGTGCAGGCGCAGATCCTGAACCTGCTCAAGGACCTGCAGAAGGAGTTCGGGCTCACGTACGTCTTCATCGCGCACGACCTCAACGTCGTGCGGCACATCTCGGACCGCGTGATGGTGATGTACCTCGGCAAGTCGGTCGAGCTCGCGGAGCGCGACGAGCTGTACGCGCATCCGAAGCACCCCTACACGGGCGCGCTGCTCTCCGCGGTGCCGATCCCGAGCCCCGAAGCAGGGCGCGCGCGCAAGAGCGTCGTGCTGGAGGGCGACGTCCCCAACCCGATCAACCCGCCGAGTGCCTGCAACTTCCATCCGCGGTGCCCGCGCTTCCAGCAAGGGCATTGCGACGTCGACACGCCGCCGCTGGCGCCGATCGCCGACGACCACCTCGTCGCCTGCCACTACCCTCTCGAGCGCTGGCCGATGAGCATTGCCGAGCAGCCGGCGTCGGTGCAACCGGTCGAGTCGGCCGGGTAGCGGCGCGCAGGCCAAGGCGTGGGCGCCGCCGCGCGACGGATCGTCCTGCTGTTCGGGCTCGCGACGATCGCGATCGCCGCCGTGTCGGCGTTGATCGGCCTCGCGTTCGGCGCCCCTGCGACCCGCTCCGCCTCGACGGGCCTGTATCTCGTCGGCTGCTTCCTGATCGTGCTCGGCGTCTTCGCGGGCGTCCGCGGCCCGTTGCGCCCCTCCGGGGATGCCGAGGACGCCGAGCCGATGGGCGGCCTGCTCGGCGTGGGGATCTTCTCGAAGGGAGTCCGGCAGGCGACGAGCGACGAGCACGAGGACGCGAGGTCGACCGCCTGGCTGTTCCTTGCCCTCGGCGCCGTGATGGTCGTCGTCGGGATCGTCGTCGATCCCCGCACGAGTCTCTTCTAACCGCGCGGCCGTTTCGTCGTCCAAGTCAATATGACGGGTATGTCGACGCGCCGATGCGACCGGACAAGGGCGCTGCTCTCGCAGCGGCTCGACGGTGCGCTGACGGACGTCGAGAGCCGCGCGGTCGCGCGACACACCGTCGGCTGTGCCGCCTGCCGAGCCTTCGACGAGCAGACCCGCTGGGTCACGGTCGCGCTCCGTGACGCCGACCTCGAGCCCCTTCCACGACCGCTCGAGATCTCGCCGGTCCGCGTCGGCAGGCTCTCGCGCCGAGTCGTCGGGAGCGCGGCATCGGTCGCCGCGACCTTTGTCGTCGCGGTCGGCGGATGGGCCGTGGGAATGACCGCCAACCACGACGTGTCGGGCGATCTGGCGGCCCCGGGCGGGGCGGCGCCGGGCACCGTGTTCGGCGACGGGCTCCGCGCGATCAAGGTCGATGCCCTCCGTGCGGGCGAGCTGCCGATCCTGCCGCCGGCGTCCGCGCCGCGGAGCGTGAAGCCGGTTCGCACCACGAGCGACTCCTAGGCCGAGCCCCGATCGACGGGACGAGCGGCCTGGACACCCCGACTACACTCGTCGGCGTGCTGGCCGACCCGACGCGAGCCGACGACCTCCAGGAGGCGGTGGCCGTCGCCGAACGGCTGCTCGCGAACATCGAGACGGTCGTCCACGGAAAGCGCGACGAGATCCGTTTGGTCCTGACCGCGCTCGCATGCGGAGGGCACGTCCTGTTCGAAGACGTGCCCGGAACGGCCAAGACCGTGCTGGCGCGGGCCGTCTCGCAGTCGATCGAAGGGGCGATCGGAACGCGGATCCAGTGCACGCCCGACCTCCAGCCGACCGACGTAACGGGTCTCGCCGTCTACGACCAGCGCACGCGCGACTTCGAGTTCCGGCCCGGGCCGATCTTCGCGAACGTCGTCCTCGTGGACGAGATCAACCGCGCCATGCCGAAGACGCAGTCCGCGCTGCTCGAGGCGATGGCCGAGCGCCAGGTGACGGTCGACGGTGCGACGAAGGCCGTGCCGCGGCCGTTTCTCCTGCTCGCGACCGAGAACCCGATCGAGTACGAGGGGACGTTCCCGCTCCCCGAGGCGCAGCTCGACCGCTTCTTCCTGCGCACGTCGCTCGGCTACCCCTCCGCGCTCGAGGAGTTGCAGGTGATCGAGGACCAGCGGGTCGAGCACCCACTGGCCACGCTCCGCCCGGTCGTGGGGGTCGACGAGATCGAGGCGCTCGAGCGCGCGACCACCACCATCTACCTCGACCCGTTGATCGCCGAGTGGATCGTCGCGCTCGTCCGCGCGACCCGCGAGATGAGCGCCACCTCGGTCGGGGCGTCGGTCCGCGGGAGCCTCGCGCTCGAGCGCGCTGCCCGGGGCTGGGCCCTGCTGCACGGGCGCCGGTACGTCGTCCCCGCGGACGTCGAGCGGCTGCTCGTCACGGTGCTCGGCCACCGTGTCGTCCTGACGCCCGCCAAGGTCGCCGAGGCGCGTCAGCACGGCATGGCGAGCGTGATGGAGCGCTTCGCTGACGAATGTCTCGCGATCGCGCCTCCGCCGTCCGCCGTGCTCGAGGACGCGACGCCCGCGCCCGCTCCATGATCGGCGCGAGCCTCACCTTCCCGCTCGTCTCGCGGCGACGGCTGATCGGGCTCGCGTTCGGGTCGATGCACGGTGCGCGGCGGGGCTCGGGATCGGACATCGCGGGTTCCCGGACGTACGTGCCGGGCGACGACCCCCACCGCATCGACTGGGCGTCCTCCGCGCGCCTCTCTGGCGCCCGGGCGAGCGACGAGTTCGTCGTCCGCGAGTTCCTCGCCGACGAAGCACCCCGTGTCGTCGTCTGTCTCGACCGCCGACCCGGGATGTCGATCTGCCCGCCGGGGATGCCGTTCCTCCACAAGGCCGAGGCCGCGGAGGTGGCGCGCGGCCTGATCGAGGCCAGCGTGGCCGAGTCGCGGGGGCTCGTCGGCCGTCTCGAGCACGCGCGGCCGGGCGCCGTCGACTGGTGCCCGCCGACGAGTGGCCGTCGGCACATCACGCTCGCCGAGCACGTCCTCCCCGAGCGCGACGGGTCGGCGGACGGCGTCACCGGCATGTTCGAGTTCCTCACGCTTCACCGGCGCCAGGTGCCGTCGGCGAGCTTCGTGTTCGTGCTCTCGGACTTCCTCGAGCCGACGCCGCTCGAGACCTGGGAGTCGGCGCTCGACCGCGGTTGGGACATCGTGCCGGTGGTCGTCCAGGATCCCGTCTGGGAGCAGCGCTTCCCCGACGTCGACCGCCTCGTCGTGCCGCTCGTCGGCTCGGGCGGCCGTGTGCGGATGGTGCGGCTCTCGACGGGCGAGTCGCGCGCCTGGCGCGACCGTCACGAGGCGCGCTTCGCGGGGTTCGTCGCCGGGCTGCGCTCGCTCGGGATCGAGCCCGTGCTGATCG
>DASUZN010000168.1:0-6637 GCA_036376855.1 Gaiella sp.
CAGTGGCTCCTGCTCGAGCGCGCGCTCCATGTCGACGACCGGCTCGAGCGGCGCGTACTCGACGACGATCGCCTCGAGCGCTCGGCGCGCCTGCTCGGGGTGGTCGGCGGCGACCACGACGACCGGCTCGCCGACGTAGCGCACGCGATCGATGGCGAGGACGGGCTGGTCGGCGAACTCGAGCCCGTAGAGCTTCGCCCCAGGGACGTCGGCGTGCGTCAGCACCGCGTGGACGCCGTCGAGCCCCAGCGCGGCGGTCAGGTCGATCGAGACGATCCGCGCGTGCGCATGCGGGCTGCGGAGGGTGTCGCCCCAGAGCATTCCCGGCGCGGAGAGGTCGCTCGCGTACTGAAACTCGCCCGTGACCTTCGGCACGGCGTCGTCGCGGAGCAGCCGCTCGCCGATCCTGCCGACGGTGAGGAGACGCTCGGTGGCGACGCTCATTCCCGCTCCCGGCGACGGCAAAGCCGGCGCCTCCGCTGATTGGAGCCTCCGTCGAGCCTACGGCTCATGCCCGCTCCGCGGCGATCCGGACGGCGTCGAAGATCTTCGCGTACCCCGTGCAGCGGCAGAGGTTCCCCGAGAGCGACTCGCGGATCTCGTCGTCGGACGGGTGAGGAACGCGAGCGAGGAGGTCGACGACGGCGACGACGAGCCCGGGCGTGCAGAACCCGCACTGGACTGCACCCGCGTCGACGAAGGCCTGCTGCACCGGATGCAGCGCGTCCTCGCGGGCGAGGCCCTCCACCGTGACGATCTCGTGTCCCTCCGCCTGCGCCGCGAGCACGAGGCACGAGCAGACGAGCGTCCCGTCGAAGAGGACAGAGCACGAGCCGCATTCGCCCTGTTCGCAGGCGTTCTTGGATCCGGGGAGCTCGAGCGTGTCGCGCAGGAACGTGAGGAGGCTCTCGCCGCCCCAGGCGTCCCCCTCGAGTCGCTCGCCGTTGACGGTCAGCGAGACCCTCACGAGCGAAGGCACCTCTCGAGCGTCCGCGTCGCGAGGACGCGGAGAGCGTGGCGTCGGTACGCCGCGGTCGCGCGGACGTCGTCGATCGGCGCGGCCGCCTCCGCGATCCGGTCGGGAAGCTCGGCTGCGTCCGCGAGCGACACGGTGACGCGCTTCGCCGTGACCGCCGCCGACCCGAACGCGGCCCGCACCTCGCCCTCGCTCGTGTCGACGACGACGGCGAGGGAGCAGATCGCGATCACCATCGCGTTCCGCGGGCCGACCTTCGCGAAGGTCTGCGCGCCACCGCTCGGCCGCAGGCGGATCGCGGTGACCAGCTCGTCGGTCGCGAGCGCCGTCCGCTTGACGCCGAGCAGGAAGTCCTCGAGCGGCAGCGTCTGCGTGCCGCGCACGCTTGCGAGCTCGACCTCCGCTCGCTCGGCGAGGAGCGGGGGCAGCGCGTCGCCGGCGGGCGACCCGGTGCCGAGGTTGCCGCCCAACGTGCCGCGGTTGCGAATCTGCGGCGAGCCGACCGTGCGGGACGCCTCGGCGAGAGCCGGCAGCCGCGTGGCGAGCGGGGCCTGCATCGCCTCGGCGTAAGTGAGGCCTGCGCCGAGCCGAAGGACGCCGTCCTCCTCCTCCGTGAAGCCGCGCAGCTCGGCGAGCTCGCTGAGGTCGAGGAGCGCGTCGGGTCGCGAGTGGCCGAAGGTGAGCTCGACAAGCACGTCCGTCCCGCCCTGGATCGGCCGCGCCTCGGGATGCGCCGCCCGGAGCGCGAGCGCCTCGGCAAGCGTCCTCGGACGGAGCACTTCCATGGGCGGTAGACAACCACACCGCGGCAAGCGGCCCTTGACATGAGCACTATATGTGAGTTATCACTTACAACATGCCCGACGGCCGGCGACAGACAGCAGAGGAGCGCCGCGAGGCGGTCCTCGCGGCAGCTCTCGATGCGTTCGCGCGCGGAGGCCTGCACGGAACGTCGACGGAGGCGATCGCGGAGGCGGCCGGCATCTCGCAGCCGTACCTCTTCCGGCTCTTCGGCACGAAGAAGCGGCTCTTCATCGCGACGGTCGAGCGATGCATGGCGGACACGCTCGAGCTCTTCCGCGAGGCCGCCGGCGACCTCCGCGGCCAGGAGGCGCTCGATGCGATGGCCATCGCGTACGTGACGATGGTGACAGGCGACAGGACGCGGCTTCTGGCCCAGCTGGAGGGATACGCGGCCTGTGACGACCCGGATGTCCGCGAGGCGATGCGCGCGGGGTACGGCAAGCTTCACCTCTTCGTCGAGACCGTCTCCGGGGCCGACGCCGCGACCGTCGCGACCTGGTTCGCGCACGGGATGCTCCTGAACGTCGTCGCCGCGATGGATCTCTGGGACGCGCGCGAGCCGTGGGCGCGGCGCCTCGTCGAAGGGGTCGTTCGGGAGAAGGGCGTCGTGCTTCCCGTCGGCGGGAAACACGCCTGATCGACCTCTTCTTCATTTCCGGTGAAACAAAGTGACTGATCACAAGATAGGAGATACGAGAATGACCGGCACCACACGCACCCTCTGGACCTTCGCAATTACCTCGATCGCGCTCTTCATGGTCTCGCTCGACAACCTCGTCGTGACGACGGCGTTGCCCGTGATCCGGACCGACCTCGGCGCATCGCTGGAGCAGCTCGAGTGGACGGTGAACGCCTACACGCTCACGTTCGCGGTCTTCCTGCTGACGGGAGCGGCGCTCGGGGACCGCTTCGGCCGCCGGCGGCTGTTCGCGCTGGGCCTCACCGTCTTCACGCTGGGCTCGGTCGCGGCCGCCCTCGCGCCGAGCGTCGAGGCGCTGATCCTCGCGCGCGCCGTCCAGGGCCTTGGAGGCGCGATCGTGCTGCCCCTCACGCTCACGCTGCTCAGCGCCGCGGTGTCTCCGGAGAGGCGCGGCCTCGCGCTCGGAGCCTGGGGCGGCATCGGCGGGCTCGCGATCGCCTTCGGGCCGCTCGTCGGCGGAGCCGTCGTACAAGGAATCGCCTGGCAGTGGATCTTCTGGCTCAACGTGCCGATCGGCATCGTCCTGCTGCCGCTCGCGCTGCGGCGGCTCGAGGAGAGCCGCGGCCCGGCCGGGCGGCTCGACCTCCTCGGCGTTGCGCTTGCGAGCGCGGGCCTGTTCGGGATCGTCTGGGGGCTCGTCCGTGGGAACGGGCAGGGATGGGCGAGTGCGGAGATCGTCGGCTCGCTCGCGGTGGGCGCAGCCCTGCTGGGGGCGTTCGTCGCGTGGGAGCTGCGGACCGCGGCTCCGATGCTGCCGATGCGGTTCTTCCGGTCACGAGGCTTCGCGCTTGCGAACACCGCGTCGTTCCTCATGTACTTCGGGATGTTCGGTTCGATCTTCCTGCTCGCCCAGTTCTTCATCTCGATCCAGGGCTACTCGCCGCTCCAGAGCGGGCTACGGATCCTCCCGTGGACGATCGCCCCGATGTTCGTCGCTCCTGTCGCCGGCGCCCTCTCGGACAGGATCAGTCCCAGACTGATCGTGGGGACCGGGCTCGGCCTGCAGGCCTTCGCGCTGGCGTGGATCGGGCTCGTCTCGACGCCGACGGTTCCGTATTCGGAGCTCGTCGCGCCGTTCGTCCTCGCCGGAATCGGCATGGGGCTCTTCTTCGCACCGATCGCGAACGTCGTCCTCTCCGCGGTTCGTCCGAGCGAGGAGGGGCAGGCGTCCGGTGCCAACAATGCGATCCGCGAGCTCGGCGGTGTGTTCGGCGTCGCCGTCCTCGCGGCCGTGTTCTCGCACGTCGGCGGCTACGGGTCGGCCGAGGCGTTCTCGGATGGCATGAACGCGTCCGTGCTCGTCGGAGCCGCCATCGTCGCGCTCGGAGCGGTGGCCGCGTTCGCAATGCCCGGGCGGGTGCGCCGCGAGCCGGTCGAGGCCGCAGAGCCTCTCGCCGAAGCGGCCTAGGACGAGAGCAGCCGGTACGCGGTGGGAGGAGGCGCCGGTGTCGCCGGCGCCTCCTCCCATCCGTGTGGGAACGCCGGAGCGCGCCAGCCCGGGTCGGGCGCGAACGACGCCCACGACTCGTCCCACCAGCGCTCGCCGCGGTCGAGCATTGCGCCGATCTGCTCGCCGAGCGCTCGGGTTGCTGCGACCTGCTCCGCGGTGTAGCGGCCGTCTCTGACACGTTCGTCGAGCTTCTCGTCATCCTTCAAGCCCCACGGCCCGCCCGCGGGGATCCAGACGTCGAGCTCGAGATCCTGCGTGTCGTACCCGATCGAGGTGCGGCGGAACGGCTCTTCGAGGTTGAGGTACCACCCTGCGAAGCGTCGCTCGGGACCTTCCCAGAAATGCATCACCGAACACGCCTCGCCGGGCCGGCGGAGCGCCAGCATCCCGTGTCCCTCCCAGTGACGCTTGCCCGCCCAGGGGTGCGGACGGCCGTCGGCGCTCGGTGGGAAGACGAACGGCGCCTCCTCGGGGAGGTACGTGACGAGCAGCTCTGCTGAGTCCTCGACGACGACGACCGGCGATGCGATCCAGGGCCGGTCGCGCCAGATCTCGCGGTGGACGACGATCTCGCCGCGTTGCCACGCCACGCCACGACGGTACCGCCCACGACGGTGTCAGACACCGTGACCCGTCAAGGCCAGATTGCACCAACTACGCGCCAATTGCTCCACAGCGTGCCTCTTGACCCGAGCTGGCTGGCCCGGCAGTGGCGTACGGTGCGGTGCCGGCGACGTTCTCCCTGCAAATCGAGGTGGAATGAAGTCGCAGAGAGTTGGCACACGTTCTCCCTTGCGGCCAAACGGTGTCTGACACCGCTCGCGCCAACCGCCCCCGATCGTCGCGAGTACGCTCCAGGCGACGATGACCGAGACCCTGAGCGCGCCCGAGACCGCCCCGAGCGCCGGGGGCGCGCCCGAGCTCTCCGTCGTCGTGACGCTCTTCCAGGAAGGCGCGACGCTCGAGGAGCTCGATCGGCGCCTGGCTGCGACGCTCGCGGCGTTCGGCCGCTCGTACGAGGTGCTCTATGTCGACGACGGCTCGACGGACGGGACGTTCGCCTCGCTCGAGCGGATCCACGACGGCGACGCGCACGTTCGGGCCGTGCGTCTCAAGCGAAACGTCGGACAGCATCCGGCCATGCACGCGGGACTCTCCCGCGCGCGCGGCCGGATCGTCGTGACGATGGACGGCGACCTCCAGAACCCGCCCGAGGACGTCCCGCGCCTCGTCGAGGCGGTCGAGGCCGGATACGACGTCGCGAGCGGCCGTCGCGCGGCGCGGCACGACTCGTGGGGCCGGACGCTTCCGTCACGCCTCATCAACGGGATGCTCCGCCGCTTCACGGGCGTCGACATCTCGGACTTCGGCTGCGCGTTCAACGCCTACCGGCGCGACGCCGTCGAGCCGATGCTCGGCGCGATCGGCCGGCAGAAGTTCACCAAGGCGCTCGTGCTCTCCGGCGGCGCGACCGTGATCGAGGTGGACGTCGGCCACGCCCCACGGCAGGGCTCGTCGAGCTACACGCCGCTTCGTCTCACGCGCCTCGCGCTCCACGTGCTCGCCGGCTTCTGGCCGCAGCCGGTCCAGACGGCCGGAATCCTCCTCGGCACGGTCTGCTCGCTCGCGTCGCTCGCGCTCGGCGTCTACGGGCTCGTCTACTGGGTGACGAACGACAACTTCCCCGGTCCGCTCCTCCTCGGGGCGCTCGTCGTCGCGGTGCTCGGCGTCCAGGGCTTCATCCTCGCCCTCGTGGGCGAGCATCTCGGCAGAATCCAGCGCGTCGTGGAGCACCGTCCCCTCTATCTCGTCGACCGCGAGCTCTCGTGAGTCGTGTGCTGGTCACCGGCGGGGCCGGGTTCATCCCCTCGAACCTGATCCGTCACCTGCTCGCGCACACGGATCACGACGTGATCTCGCTCGACGCGCTCACGTATGCGGGCAACCTCGAGAACCTCGCGGATGTGATGAGCCACCCCCGGCTCGAGTTCGTGCACGGGGACATCCGCGACGCCGCGCTGGTGCGCGAGATCGTGGGAGGCGTCGACGTGATCGTCAACGCGGCCGCCGAGTCGCACGTCGAGAAGTCGATCCTCGAGGGCGCCTCCGAGTTCGTGACGACGAACGTGGAGGGCACGCAGATCCTGCTCGACGCGATCCGCGAGACGCCGGTCGAGAGGTTCCTGCTGATCTCGTCGAGCGAGGTGTACGGCACGGCAGAGCGGGACCCGATGGACGAGGAGCACCCGCTGAACCCGCGCAGCCCCTACGCGGCGACGAAGGCGGGTGGCGACCGACTCGCCTACAGCTACCGGGTCACGTACGGGCTCCCGATCGTGATCGTGAGGCCGTTCAACAACTACGGGCCGCGCCAGCATCCGGAGAAACTCGTGCCGCGGTTCGTCACGCAGGCGCTCGCGGGCGAGGCGCTGACGATCCACGGGGAGGGGACGGCGAGCCGGGACTGGCTGCATGTGGACGACACGTCGTCGGCGATCGAGGCGCTGATCGAGGCGCCGCTCGATCGCGTCGCGGGTGAGGTGGTCAACGTGGCGACCGGCGTCGACATCTCGGTGAACGAGATCGCCCGGCTCGTGCTCGAAGGTGTGGGCAACCCGGACGGTGCCACCGTGCACGTCGACGAGCGCCCGGGCCAGGTCGACCGCCACATCGGCTCGACGGACAAGCTCGAGCGGCTCACCGGCTG
>DASUZN010000169.1:0-2354 GCA_036376855.1 Gaiella sp.
ACGATGGTCTGTCCTGCGTCGATCTCCGTCGACCCCTCGCTGTCGCCCGACAGCTCGACCGCGACCTTCCCACCCCAGAGGCCGAGCGGGGACGTGTCGATGGTCGAGAGCACGAGTCGCGCGCCCGCGGGAACCTCGATCGGGCTCGGTGAGGCGTCCTCGGTGCCCTCGAGCCGGGTGACCGGCTCCCAGCGGGGTTCGCGCGCGACGGCGATCGTCACGGTCGAGCCGACTGCCGTGCGCGTCCCAGGCCGCGGGCTCACGCCGAGGACCGTGCCCGGCTCGACGCTCGTCTCCGGCCGCTCGTCGACCACGGGGGAGAAGCCCGCCTCGCGGAGCGCGCGCGCGGCGCCGTCCGCGTCCAGGCCGTCGAGCGAGGGGACAGGGAGCTTCGGAGGGCCGGTCGACACGACGAGCGTGAGGCGGACCGGGCGCTTCAGCTTCTTCCCGGCGCCCGGATCGGTCTCGACCGCGTGCCACGCCTCGATCTCCGTCGACGGCGCGTAGCGTCGCGTCGGGGTGAAGCCGTTGCGCTCGAGCAGCGAGAAGGCTGCCGCACCCTCGAGGCCGGCGACGGAGGGAACGTCGGCGTAGGCGCTGCCCTTGCTGACCGACACCAGTAGCGCGCCGTTCTCGGGGATGCGCTTTCCCTCCGGCGGGTCCTGGGCGATGATCGCGCCCGCGGGCGCGGACTCGGAGTACGAGCGGTCGACGATCTTGACCTTCGGCACGGGGAGCTCGGCGTCGCGGGCGCGCTTCGTGACGTCGGTGCGGGCGGCGGCGACCCGTTCGCCCACGACGTCGGGAGCGCTCACCCCGGCCGGATCGCCGCTTGCGATCGCGTAGACGCCGCCCCCGGCGATCGCGATCGCGATCACGACGCCGACGAGCGCGGCAACCGCGCGCCCGCGCCTGACGGCCCGGTGAGCCCGGACCTCCGCCCGGATCCCGCGCACGATCGTCGCCGGCTCGCGCATGATCCGCGTCGCGAGCGTCGGGGCGGACGACGCTTGTGTCGAATCAACACACGCGCTGTCCTCGGCGCCCGCCGTGCCGGGAAGGACGGCCGGGTCGGCGCCGAGAGCCATCGCTGTGGCAATCGTGTCGCCCCGCCGCTCCGGGTCGCGCTCGAGCAACCGGTCGACGAGGGCCACCGCCTCAGGTGGAGCGCTCGGCGCCGGGCCGGCGAGCGACGGTGCCGCTTCGTGGGCGCGGCGAAGGCCCGTCGCCAACCTGTCCTCTCCCTCGAACGGCATCCGCCCGGAGAGCATCCGGAAGAGGATGCAGCCGAGCGCGTAGAGATCGGTGGCCGGGCCGGTCGCGCGGCCGGCAGCCTGCTCGGGCGCCCAGTACTCGGGCGTCCCGGCGAGCACGCCGGAGACGGGGGCGCTGCGGGAGGAGCGGGCGAGCCGAGCGAGCCCGAAATCGGTGACGACCACGCGACCCGTCCCTCGCTCCACGAGCACGTTCGCCGGTGTCAGGTCACGGTGTACGACGCCGCGGGTGTGGGCGTGGGCGAGTGCCGCGGCGACCGGCGCGCAGTGTCGCCGTGTTTCGTCCCAGTCGAGCGAGCGTCCTGCGATCAGCGTGTCCAGCGAGACGCCGTCGACGAGCTCCATGACCAGCACCGTCTGGCCGTCGTTCTCCAGGACGTCGTAGAGGCGGACGACACTCGAGTGCTCGAGCCGTGCGAGCGCCGCCGCCTCGCGCTCGAAGCGCTCGCGCAACTCGGGGTCGTCGGCGACCCAGGGGTGGAGCACCTTGAGGGCAACGTCGCGTCCGAGCCGCTCGTCGCGTGCGCGCCAGACCACACCCATGCCGCCGCGTCCGATCTGCTCACGGAGGCGATAGCGGTTCGCGACGATGTGGTCGACGTCATGCAAGAGCGGCACCTGCACGGGCGTACCCGCGGCGGGCTGGAACCTACTCCTGCCTCGTTCGGAGATCGTTAACGGGCTCCTGCGCGGGTCGTAGACTCGCCCCGTGGCGGTCTGCGCGACCTGTGGACGCGAGAGTCCCGACGACTTCGGGTTCTGCCCCGGCTGCGGCGCGGCCCTCGTTGCGGTCCAGGCACGCGAGGTGCGGAAGGTCGTGACGGTGTTGTTCTGCGACCTCACGGGCTCCACCGCGATCGGCGAGCGCACCGATCCCGAGGCGCTTCGCGCGCTGATGAACCGTTATTACGACACTGCGCGCGGCGTGCTCGAGCGACACGGGGGCACCGTCGAGAAGTTCGTCGGCGACGCCGTGATGGCCGTGTTCGGCATTCCAGTCGCGAGCGAGGACGACGCGCTGCGGGCGACTCGGGCGGCGGTCGAGCTTCGCGATGTCGTCCAGGAACTCGGACTGGATGC